>JACQRF010000062.1 GCA_016206635.1 Candidatus Omnitrophota bacterium | reverse complement strand
GTTGTGTATATGAGACCGCCGTGGACTTGGGGCCGCTCCACTTGGGTACACCCCAGCCACCTGGTGTGGCCCAAAGTGGAGCGTCCCCGCGGTTTGAGGTGGTCTATCACCTCTATTCACTGGAGTACAACCGGCGGGTGCGCCTGAAAGTCCCCGTGCCGGGGCATGACCCGATGGTGGAGTCGCTGACCCGGTTGTGGCCGGCCGCCAACTGGTTCGAGCGCGAGGTGTGGGACATGTTCGGCATCCGGTTTCTCGGCCACCCGGACCTCAAGCGCCTCCTGATGTATGAGGAGTTCGAGGGTCACCCGTTGCGCAAGGATTATCCGGTGAACCGGCGGCAGCCGCTGATCGGGCCGGCCAACTAATGGAGATGGCGACTGAGTACCAGACCCGCGACCTGCTGCTCAACGTCGGGCCGGCGCACCCGGCGATGCACGGGATCATCCGGATCGTGCTCCAGCTCGACGGCGAGACGGTCAAGGGGGCCGACGTCGAGATCGGCTACCTGCACCGCGGCTTCGAGAAGATGTGCGAGCAAGGGGGGTACAACCACGCGATCCCCTACACCGACCGCTTGAACTACGTCTCCCCGCTCATCAACAACGTCGGCTACTGTTTGGCGATCGAAAAGCTCATGGGCATCACAGTCCCGGAGCGGGGCCAGTATCTCCGCGTGCTGATGTCCGAGATCTCCCGCATCACCGATCATCTGACGTGCATCGGGGCGTCGGCGATGGAGCTGGGGGCGTTCACCGTGTTCCTCTATATGATCAAGGCCCGCGAGTATCTCTGGGAGCTGGTGGAGCAGGTGACCGGGGCGCGCCTGACGATCAGCTACTGCCGGGTGGGCGGCGTGAAGGCGGATCTCCCGGCGGGCTTTGAGGAGCGGGCGCGGCTGGCGCTCCGGCAGACGCGCGAGGTCCTCGCCGAGTGCGACACGCTCCTGACGCGCAACCGGATCTTCGTCGACCGGATGAAGGGGACCGGGCGGATCTCGGCGGCCGATGCGCTGGCCTACGGGATCACCGGGCCGTTCCTGCGCTCGACCGGCGTGAATTTCGACGTCCGGAAACAAACCCCCTACCTGGTCTATGATCGCCTGTCGTTCGAGGTGCCGCTCGGGCAGCACGGCGACAACCTCGACCGGTATTTCTGCCGCATGGAGGAGATGGCGCAGAGCATGCGGATCATCGAGCAGTGCCTGGCGCAGATCCCCGGCGGGCCGATCCAAGTTGACGAGCACGGGCGGCCGATCGCCGCGGCCGAGATGGTGGATGCGGCGAAGATGGGGCGGATTCCGGAAATTGCCGGGACCCAGCCGGTCACCGACCCGACGCTGGAAGGCAGCAATAAAATATTCCACCAACGGGTGAATGCGCCGGAGAAGCGGGCGCTGCTGCCGCCGAAAGACGATACCTACGGCAACATCGAAGGCTTGATGAACCACTTCAAATTGGTGATGTACGGCCACGGGATCCGCCCGCCGCAGGGGGAGGTCTACCAGGCGGTCGAGGGGGCCAACGGGGAGCTGGGGTTCTACGTCGTCAGCGATGGGACCGACAAGCCGTACCGCGTGCGGTGCCGGCCGCCGTGCCTGCCGATGATGGCGGCGCTGCCGATGCTGCTGGCCGGCGACATGATGGCCGACGTCGTCCCGACATTCGGCTCGATCAATATGATCGGCGGGGAGTTGGACCGATGAGCCCGGCGGCGGTGGACTGGGCGTCGCTGGACCCGCCGGCCGCGGAGATCTTGGCCCGCTATGATCAGCGGAAGGCGGCAATGCTGCCGTTGCTGCATCTGGTCCAGGGGCGGGTCGGGTGCATCCCGCCCGAGGGGGAGCAGTGGGTGAGCGACAAAACCGGCGTCGCGCCGTCGCACGTCCATGAAGTGGTCACCTTTTACACGATGTACCGCGCGAAGGCGATTGGCCGCTGCCACATTCAAGTCTGCACGAACCTCCCCTGCGTGCTCCGCGGGGCAGAGTCGGTGCTGGCCTGCCTCACGGAGCGGCTGGGGATTGACGTCGGCCAGACAACGCCGGACGGCACATTCACCCTCTCGTCGGTGGAATGTCTCTGCGCCTGCGAGATCGCGCCGATGGCGCAGGTCAACGACCGGTACGTCGGCCCGCTCGACCGCGCCGCCGTGGACCGGCTGCTGGAAGATCCGACCCTCGCACCCCTCACCCCGTCCCTCTCCCCTCAGGGGAGAGGGAGAGAGGGCGAGGGGATTCTCTCCCGCCGATTCAGCCAGGCCGGCGGCGCCTGGTATGATGCCTACGTGGCCGACGGCGGCTACGAGGCGGCGAAGCAGGCGCTGACGACGATGACGCCGCAACAAGTGATTGATGAGGTGATGCGCGCCAACCTGCGCGGCCTGGGCGGCGCCGGCTTCCCAACCGGCAAAAAGTGGTCGTTTATTCCCAAAAGCTCCCCGAAACCGGTGTATCTCGTCGTGAACGCCGACGAAGGGGAGCCGGGGACCTTCAAGGATCGCTACCTGCTCGAGCGGGACCCGCACGCCGTGCTGGAAGGGATGCTGATTGCCGCCTACGCGATCGGCTCGCACAAGGCCTACATCTATATCCGAGGGGAATACGTCGAAGCCTACCAGCGGTTTTGCCGCGCCGTCGAGGAGGCGCGCGCCCGCGGGTGGGTCGGCCGCGGCGTGCAGGGCCGGTGGGAGTGGGACGTGACCGTGCACCGCGGGGCCGGCGCCTACATTTGTGGCGAGGAGACGGCGCTGCTGACGTCGCTCGAAGGGGGCAAGGGATTCCCGCGGCTGAAGCCGCCGTTCCCGGCGATCTCCGGCCTGTTCGCCAGCCCGACGATCGTGAACAACGTGGAGACCCTCGCCTCGGTGCCGCCGATCATCCGCCGAGGGGCCGCGTGGTTCGCGGGCCTCGGCACGCCGAAGCAGGGGGGCATGCGCCTGTTCAGCCTCTGCGGCCACGTTGAGCGGCCGGGGATTTACGAAGCCTCGGCCGGCGTGACCCTGCGGTCGTTGATTGAGCGGGCCGGCGGGGTGCGGGCCGGGCGGCCGCTGAAAGCCGTCGTGCCCGGCGGGATCTCGGCCAAGATTCTGACGGCGCAGGAAATTGATGTGGCGATGGACTTCGACTCGCTGGCGGCGGCCGGGACGATGGCCGGGTCGGGCGGCGTGATCGTGATGGACGATACCACCTGCATGGTGAAGGCGCTGGCGACCGCTGCGAAGTTTTTCGCGCACGAGTCGTGCGGCCAATGCTCCCCGTGCCGCGAAGGGACCGGCTGGGCCTACAAGATCCTCTCGCGAATCCTCCGGGGGGACGGGCGGCCCGGCGATCTTGACACCCTCTTGTCGGTGGCCGGCAACATGGAGGGCAAAACCATCTGCGTCTTCGCCGACGCGGCGGCGTGGCCGATCCAGTCATACATCCGGAAGTTCCGTGAGGAGTTCGAGCACCACGTCCGTGAGGGGCATTGCGATTTGCTCTCCTCACCCGTGTCCCTCTCCCCCGCATGCCCACACTGACGATTGATGGTCAACAGGTCACCGTGCCGCCGGGGACCACGATCATCCAGGCGGCCGACCAACTGGGGATCACGATCCCCCGGTATTGCTACCATCCGGGCCTCAGCATCGCCGGCAACTGCCGCATCTGCCTCGTCGAGGTGGAGAAGGCCCCGAAACTGCAGATCGCGTGCTACACGCCGGTGGCCGACGGCATGGTGGTTCATACCGGCTCGGATAAAACCTTGAAGGCCCGGCAGGAGGTGCTGGAGTTCTTGCTGGCGAATCATCCGCTCGACTGCCCGGTGTGCGACCAGGCCGGCGAGTGCGAGCTGCAGAACTACTACATGGATCACGGGCGATACGAAGCGCGGTTCCTGGAGCAGAAAGTCAAGAAGTCGAAGAAGGCGACGCCGATTGGCCCGACCGTCATGCTCGACCAGGAGCGCTGCATCTTGTGCTCCCGCTGCGTCCGATTCACCGATGAGATTTCCAAGACCAGCGAGCTGGGGATCTTTCACCGCGGCGACCATGCCGAGCTCGACGTGGTCCCCGGCCGGGCGCTCGACAACGCCTATGCCGGCAATGTCGTGGACATCTGCCCTGTCGGGGCGTTGACCGACCGCGATTTCCGATTCAAGGCGCGGGTGTGGTATCTGTCGTCGAGCCCGTCGGTCTGCCCCGGCTGCTCGCGCGGCTGCAATATTGAGATCCACTACGTGTTGGACCGGCCGTATCTGGCCGACGGCGCGCGCGTCATGCGCCTGAAGCCGCGCTACAATCCGGCCGTCAACCAGTGGTGGATGTGCGACGAGGGACGCTATGGCTACAAGGCCATTGACCGGGCGCGGCTCGTCCAGCCGATGGGCAGGACCCAGGGACTGTCCCCGCAGGGGACTGTCCCTTCAGCAGACAGCGTTTCTCATCCGCTGGTCTGGGATTTGGCGATGACAGAGGCGGCCCAGCATTTGCAGGAGGCCCAGACCCGAAACCAGCTCGGCCAGTGGGGCGTGCTCCCGTCGCCGCAGATGACCAACGAAGAGCTATTCCTCGCGCGGCAGTTGTTCCAGGAACGGCTGGGGGTCGCCTGCGACGGGCGCGTGGCCGAGCGGCCGGCCACCGGCGACAACTTCCTGATGACGGCGGACAAGTCCCCGAACCGGCGCGGCATGGCGGCGATCTTCTCGGAAACAACAGACCAAAAGGGGACAGTCCCGCAAGGGGACAGTCCCCTTTTGGCGGAGCGCGCGGCGGCCGGCGAATTAAAAGGGCTGATCGTCTTTGACCATGACCTCGTCGCGCTCTACGGTGAGGCGGTGGCGCGCACGGTCGCCCAGCGGGTGTTCCTGATCTATGTTGGCAGTCACGACACCGCGACGAGCCGCTTGGCGCACCTCGTCCTGCCGAGCGCCGTCTACGCGGAGAAAGACGGGACGTTCACGAACGTGGACGGCCGGGTCCAGCGGATCGTGAAAGCGTTTGAGCCGCTGTCGGGGGCGCGCGGCGGGCTCGAGATCGTCGCGGATCTGGCCCGCCGCCTCGGCGCCGCGTTCCCGCACACCACGGCGGCGGAGGTGTTCCGCGCGATCGGGGCGTCGGTCCCGGCGTTCCAAGGGCTGACGTACGAGACACTGGGGGCGCACGGCGCGCCGTTGGCCACGGCCGAGGCGGTGACGGTCTGATGCTCGAAGCCTTCCTCATCAAGCTGTCGTTGGCCGCCGCGGTGTTCTTCGGCGTCCTGAACTTGGCTGGCCTGCACACCTGGATCGAACGCAAACAGAGCGCCATCATGCAGGACCGGATCGGCGCCAACCGCGCCTCGATCTTCGGCCTCCGCCTTTTCGGATTATTCCACCCGCTGGCCGATGTCCTGAAGCTGTTCACGAAGGAGGACTTCATCCCGCCGGGTGGAAATCGGGTCCTGCACACGCTGGCCCCGTTCCTGTCCGCCTTCTTCGCGCTGGTCGTGTTCGCCGCCATCCCGATCGGCAACACGCTGACGCTCGGCGGTTGGGTCATCGAGCTGCAAGTGGCCAGCCTCGACATCGGCCTCCTCTACATCCTGGCGATGCTCTCGATGGGCGTGTACGGCGTCGTGCTGGCCGGCTACGCGTCGAACAATCACTACGCGTTCCTCGGCGGGATGCGCGCCGCGTCGCAAATGCTTTCTTACGAGATCACGATGGGGATCTCGCTCATCGGCCTCATCATGTGGTCTGGCACGCTCGACCTGCAGGCGATGGTCCGGGCGCAGGGGCAGTATCTCTGGGGCTGGCTGCCGTTGTGGGGGGCGGTGGTCCAGCCGGTGGCGCTGATCGTGTTTCTGGCGGCGGCGCTGGCCGAGACGAAGCGGATCCCGTTCGATATGCCGGAGGGGGAGTCGGAGATCGTCGGCTACTTCGTCGAATACAGCGGCATGAAGTTCGGCCTGTTCTTCATGACCGACTTCATTGAGACCGTGCTGGTGGCCTGCCTGGCGACCACCTTTTTCTTCGGCGGCTGGCAGGTCCCGTACCTGTTCCCCGACGGGTTCCGGTTCCCGTGGGGGGGCGCGATCCCGATGGCGCCGCTGGCGGTGACGCTGGCGGGGATCGGCGCGTTCACGGCCAAGGTCGTGGGCTTCTGCTGGCTGTTCATGACGGTGCGCTGGACGCTGCCGCGGTTCCGGTACGACCAGCTGATGCGGCTGGGTTGGCAATATCTGTTCCCGATCTCGTTGGCCAACGTGGTCGCCACCGGCTTGGCGCTGCGCCTCCTCTCATGATCCGCAAACGGGAGCTGACGTTCTGGGAGCGGATGTACCTGCCGGAGATCATCCGGGGCGTCGCGCTGACGTCGCGCCATTTCGTCCGCAATCTGGCGATCCATACCTTGCACGCCGTCGGGCTGGCGAAGCATCGGTCGGCGGCCGTGACCTACCAGTATCCCGAGCAGCCGCGGCCGCTGGCCCCGCGCCTGCGCACCCGGCACCGGCTGACCCTGCGCGAGGACGGCACCCCCCGCTGCGTGGCCTGCATGATGTGCGAGACGGTCTGCCCGGCCCGGTGCATCACGATCGTCGCCGGCGAGCATCCCGACCCGAACATTGAGAAATACCCGACCCGGTTCGACATTGACCTCGGCGTTTGCATCTACTGCGGTTACTGTGTGGAGGCGTGCCCGGAGGACGCGATCCGGATGGACACGCAGATCCTGGACATCGCGGCCTACAGCCGTGCCGAGATGAAGCTGGATCTGCACGAGCTGTTGAACCCGTCGCTGCGCAAGCCGGTGAAGGCCTGCTCGTTGCCGTTTCCGCATCGCTGCGCGGTGCGGGGGGACCCGCATGCCGCCGGCCCGGAGCAGCCGCTGCACGGCCCGATCTTCATCGGCGGCGACGTGACGAGGGCGGCGGGGATGGAAGACCAGGCGCAGCAGGCGCGACAGATCGAGGCCCCTCACCCCGTCCCTCTCCCCTCAGGGGAGAGGGAGAAGGGTGAGGGAAGAGGGAACGGGTGAGGGGGCTCGTATGAAATCGCGGCCACTGGCGCGGACCGGCCTACAGGTGTCCGAGATCGGCTTCGGCGTCTGGACTGTTGGGACCACCTGGTGGGGGATTAAGGACGAGGCGACCGGCCTCCGGCTCCTCCGGCGGGCGTTCGACCGCGGCATCGCCTTTTTCGACACCGCCGACACCTACGGCAACGGCTACGGCGAGGAGATCTTGGCCAAAGCCCTTGGCGCGCATCGCCGGGACCTCGTCATTGCCACCAAGTTCGGCTACGACTTCTACCATCACGCGAATGAGCGCCGCGGCCAGCAGGAACTGCCGCAGGATTTCTCGCCGGCCCACGTGACGTTCGCCCTCGAGCAGTCGCTGACGCGCCTGCAGACCGACGTCATTGACCTCTACCAGCTCCACAACCCGCGGGTGGACGCCATCCGCCGCGACGACACGATTGCCGCGCTCGAGGCGCTCAAGCGAGCCGGCAAGATCCGGGCTTATGGGGTGGCGCTCGGCCCGGCGATCGCCGAGCGGCAGGTCGAGGAAGGGCGGGCGGCGATGGCGGAGCGCCGGTGCGACGCGACACAGATCATCTACAACGCGCTGGAGCAAATGCTCGGCGAGCCGCTCTTGCCGGTGGCCCGCGAGCACGGGGTGTCGCTCATGGCCCGCGTGCCGCACGCCTCCGGCTTGCTCGACGGCACCGTGAAGCCGGAGACTACCTACACCGAGAACGACCACCGCTACCACCGCGTGTCCACCGATGAGAAGAAGCGGCTCTGGCAAGAGCAGGGACTGAAGAAAGTGGAGCGCTTGGACTTCCTGACGGACGGCACTGGGCGGACGCTGGGGCAGGCGGCGCTGAAGTTCGTGCTGAGCGACCCGGCGATGGCCGCCGTCTTCCCGAACATCTACACCGACGCCCAGCTCGACGAATTCGCCGCCACCTCCGCTGTCCCCGACCTGACCGACGATGAGCTCGCCACCCTCAGCGAGCTGTACCGCCACAATTTTTCCCTCGAACGGCCCGCCTAGCTGAAGAGGGAGCGGACGCTGGCGACGGCCAGCGCGAGGAACGGCTGCTGCCAGATGCCCATCGCGAGGATGCCGGCCATGCAGCCGTAGAGGCCCCAGCGGACGGGGCGGCTGACGGGGATCGGGGTGGGATCGGCCGGGGGGTCCACAAACATCCGCTTCACGATTAACAAGTAATAATAGAGCGAGATCACGACAGCGGCGGCCCCGATCGCCGCCAGCCACAGCAGTCCGCGATGCACCGCCGCCATCAGCAGCAGGAACTTCCCGACGAAGCCGGCCAGCGGCGGCACCCCGGCTAGCGAGAGCAAGGCGACGAACATCGCGGCGGCCAGCACCGGCGCCCGCTTCGACAATCCCGCGTAGGCCGTGAGGTCATCGCTGCCGGTCGCGTTGAAGACGGCGATGACGACCAGGAACGCCGCCAGGTTGGTGAAGAGATACCCACCCAGATAATAGGTCACCGCGGCGGCGCCCAAACCTGACGCGGCGGCGATCCCGATCAACAGATAGCCGGCGTGGCCGATGGACGAGTACGCCAACAGGCGCTTCATATTCATCTGGGCCATCGCCACGAGATTGCCGTACAGGATCGTGACCCCGGCGATCCACACCAGCAACCCCATCCAGACACCGCTGGCCGGCTCGAACACGCCGTGGAGCAGGCGCAGCAGCACGACGAACCCGGCCGCCTTCGACCCGACCGAGAGGAACGCCGTGACCGGCGTCGGGGCCCCCTCGTAGACATCCGGCGCCCACCAGTGGAACGGGACCGCCGCCACCTTGAACCCGATGCCGGCGACGATCAGCAGGAACCCGAGCAGCGGCCACGGCGGCAGGGTCGGCGAGCGGGCGATCGCCTCGCGCAGCGCGGCGAAGTTGGTGCTCCCGGTGTAGCCGTAGAGGAAGCTGATGCCGTACAACAGGAAGCCGGTGGACAGGGCCCCCAGGATCAGGTACTTCATGCCGGCCTCGACTGATTTCTCGTCGGTGCGCAGGTAGGTGGTCATGACGTAGAACGAGAGGGTGATAATCTCCAGCGCGATGAACAGCATGAGGAAATCACCGGCGGAGGCCAGCATCATCATGCCGAAGGTCGCCGTCAGGATCAGCAGGTACAGCTCGCCGATCCCCCGCGTGATATGGCGCGCGAACTCGCGTGTCATCGCGATCACCAGGATGGCGGTCAGCGCGAAGAATGCCTTGAAGCCGCGGGCCAGCGGGTCCAGCAGGTACATGCCGGAGCAGAAGGCGCCGGACCGTTCCGGGTGCGCGAACGCCAGCGGGAAGACCGGCAAGAGCCCCGCGATCGCCAGGATGGCGATCTTCGGCTTGTCATCGGCTGCGGCGGTGAGATCGTACCAGATGAGGATGGCGATGACCGCCGCCAGCCATAGTTCCACGGCCATGGGGGACCAGGGGAGGGCGCTCATCCGGCTGCCTCGGCGGATCCCCTCATCCCACCCCTCTCCCCTGAGGGGAGAGGGAGCGAGGGTGAGGGGGGGTGGTCTAGACGGGCGACGGTGCGAATGGCATTGACCCGGTCAATCAGCGAGTGGGTGCTGGAGTCGATCACGGCCAGCAACGGCCCGGGCCAGCAGCCGACGATCACCAGCACGGCGATCAACACCAGGTACGGCAGGCGTTGGAACGGCGTCGTCGCGTCGCGCAGCGAGGCCCAGCGCGCCGGCAGCGGACCGAAGAACCCGGTCCGCACCGCCCGCAGCATGTAGACCGCGGTGATGACGACGCCGAACACCGCCCCCACCCCCTGCCACCGGTAGGTGTCCCAGGCGCCGATGACGACGAGCAGCTCCGCCACGAAGTTCCCGAACCCGGGCACCCCGGCGGAGGCCATCGCCGCGATCGTAAAACAAGTGGCGACGAACGGCATGGCCTTGGCCAGCCCACCCCAGTCGCCGAGGAGGCGCGTGTGGGTCTGGTCATAGATATGCCCGATCAACGCGAAGGCGAGGGCGGTCATCACCCCATGGGCGAACATCAGCAGGACCGCGCCATTGAGCGCCACCGCATTGAGGCAGGCGATGCCGAGCAAGACGTACCCCATGTGGCTGGATGATGAGTACCCGACCATGAATTTCGAGTCGCGCTGGGCGAGCGCGACGAAGCCGCCGTAGAGGATGTTCATCATGCACAGGGACGCCACCCACGGCATCCAGGCGTAGGCGCCCTGCGGCAGCAGCCCGAGGCCGATCCGGATGATGGCGTATGAGCCGAGCTTCATCAGCACGCCGGCGTGGAGCATACTGACCGGGGCGGGGGCCGCGGCGTGGCCGATCGGCGACCAGCTGTGCAGCGGCCACATCGGGGCGATCACGCCGAACCCCACCAGCAGGAACGGGAACAGCCATCGTTGGAGGTCGCCCGGCAGCGGCCGCTGGGCCAGCCATTGTTCCAGCGCCACCAGGTCGAACGTCCGCAGGTCCACCGCGAAGTACAGGCCCAGCAGGCCGAGCAGGGCCAGCACCGCGCCGGCGGTCAGATAGAGGGTAAGCTTCATGGTGGCGTAGTCTTTGATATCGTGGCTGCCCCAAATCCCGATGAGCGGGAACATCGGGATCACCGCCATTTCGTAGAACAGGTAGAAGAAGAACAGGTCGAGCGAGGTGAACACGCCGAACACGCCGGCGATGAGCAGCAGGTAGAACAGGAAATACTCTTTCACGCGCTCCGTGATCGAGTAGGACACCAACACGCCGGCAAAGGCGCAGATGGCATGGAGGAGGGTGAGGACGACACTGATGCCGTCCACGCCGAGGTGGCAGGAGACGCCGAGCGTGGGGATCCACGGGATCACGAGCTCGTGCTGGTAGCCGCCGCGGGCCGCGTCGTAGGTCAGCCCCAGGCCGACGGCGGCGGCCAACGCCGCGCCGGCGGCCGCGACGGCGATGCGGCGCACCCGCCCCGGCTGGTCCGCGGGCGTCAGCAGGATGGCGATCGCGCCCAGCAGGGAGGCGCAAAGCGGGATCGCGATTATCATGATGCGTGCGCCCCCAGCATCAGCGCGATGATCGCGATCAGCCCCGCGAATAATGCCAGCGCGTAGGTTTGCACGCGGCCCGTTTGGAGGTAGCGCAGCGCGTACCCGGCGGCTCGCGTCGTCACGGCGGCGCCGTTGACGCACCACCGCATGATGACGTACCGCTCGAACAGCGCCGACACGGTGGCCAGCCGGTCCTGCCCGTGGCGGATCAGCCAGCGGTACAGGTCGTCCACGTAATAGGTATGGGTCAACAATTGGTAGAGGCGCCGCCATTTGAGCTGGAGCAGCACCGGGACCGTGGACGGCCGGCCATACAACCGCCAGGCGGCTGCCAACCCGATGATCGCGCAGGCGGTGGAGATCGCGGCGACGAGCGGGTTGAACTCGACGTGGACCTGCGCGTGATGGTGGACGAAGCGCGGGATGCCGAGGAAGCCGCCCACGACCGACAACAGGGCCAGGGTGACCAGCGGCGCAGTCATGACGCGGGGCGCCTCGCGCGCGTGGTGGTGCCCGCGGGGAGGGCCGAGGATCGCGACGAAGCACAGCCGGCCCATGTAGAACGCCGTCAGCGCCGCGGTCAGCGTGCCGACGGCCCACAGGATCAGGTCCCGGTGGAACGCGATTGCCAAGATCTCGTCCTTGCTCCAGAAACCGGCCAGCGGCCAGATGCCGGCCAGCGCCAGCGTACCGATCAGGAACGTCGCCGAGGTGACCGGCATCGCGCGGCGCAGCCCGCCCATCTCCCAGATGCTGTTGGTGTGGAGGGCGTGGATCATGCAGCCGGCCCCCAGGAACAGCAGCGCCTTGAAGAAGGCGTGCGTGGTCAGGTGGTACATCCCGGCGCCGTAGCCGCCCAGGCCGATGGCCATCACCATGTAGCCGAGTTGGCTGAGCGTGGAGTAGGCCAGGATCCGCTTGATGTCGTGCTGGACGACGGCGATCGTGGCGGCGAAGAACGCCGTGACGCCGCCCACGTAGGCGATGAGCGCCAGCACCGCCGGGATCTCGGCGTACAGGAAGAAACATCGGGCCAGCAGGTAGACCCCCGCCGCCACCATCGTCGCGGCGTGGATCAGCGCGCTGACCGGGGTTGGGCCTTCCATCGCGTCGGGCAACCAGACATGCAGCGGGAATTGGGCCGACTTTCCGAGGACGCCGCAGAAGATCAGCGCCCCGGCCAGCCCGACGCCCAGCGCCGCCACGCCGCCGCCCTCGGCCAGCTCGTGGAGGCGGGGCGCCAGCTCGGTGAACGCGAACGTCCGCTCCTGACCGGTCGCCCCGGAGATCGTCCACAGGAGCAGGATGCCGAGGATGAAGCCGAAGTCGGCGACCCGGTTGACGAGGAACGCCTTCTTGCCGGCCTCCGCGGCCGCCGGCTTCTCATACCAGAACCCGATCAAGAGGTACGAGCTGACCCCGACCAGCTCCCAGAAGATGAACAGCATCACCAGATTGTTGGCCAGCACGATCCCGAGCATCGAGCAGGCGAAGAGCGACAGCATGGCGAAGAAGCGGGGCACGCCGGGGTCGCCGGCCATGTAGCCGGTTGAATAGACGAAGATCGCGCTGCCCACCCCGGTGACGACCAGCAGCATCATGACCGCCAGCGGGTCCACGAGGACGCCGAGCTCGATTCGCAGGCCGTCGATCGCAATCCACGGCACCGCGTGCTCGACCACCGCTTCCCCGGGATGGCCCAACGCTTGCGCCAGCAGCGCGAGCGAGGCGAGAAACCCGGCCCCCAGCGCGGCGATCGCCGCGGCGCCGGCCAGCCGCGGCCGGTGCAGGCCCGCCAGCAGGATGACGGCGCACGCCGCCATCGGCGCCAGCAGGATGCACCACGACAGGGCGGCTACCACTTCAGTGACCGGAGGGCGTCGGCGTCGGTCGCGCCGCGGGTTTTCGCCATCACGATGATAATGGCCAACCCCACGGTGACCTCGGCGGCCGCCACGATCATGATGAAGAACACGAAGAGTTGCCCGGTGACGTGGCCGAGGGCGCGGGAGAAGGCGACGAACGAGAGGTTGGCGGCGTTGAGCATCAGCTCGATCGCCAGCAAGATCATCAACGCGTTGCGCCGGGTGATGACGCCGACGATGCCGATGGTGAACAAGAGGCCGCTGGCGACCAGGTAGTGCGCGAGGGTGATGGCCATCAGTCGAGGGTGCGCTTGGCGAGGACGATCGCGCCGATCACGCCGACCAGCACCAGCACCGACGCCAGCTCAAACGGCAGGCCGTGCGTGGTGAACAGCCGCAGGCCGATGGCGCGCGTGGTGCCATCGAGCGGGGCCGCGGCGGCCAGATCGGTCGTCGCCCCCGGCAGCGATCGCAGGGCGTGCCACAGCTTGACCAGGAACAGCAGGCCCAGCGCCCCGCCGACCCCCCGCAGCGTCTGCCGCCGCGCCCGGTGGGCGACTTCCGGCGAGAGGTCCAGCAGCATCACGACAAAGAGGAACAGCACCATGATCGCCCCGGCGTACACGAGCACCTGGATCGCGGCGACGAAGAACGCCCCGAGCAGCACGAACAGCGCCGCCATGGCGCCCAGCGTGACGACGAGGCTGAGGACGGCATAGATCGGCTGGCGCGCCAGGATGACGCCCAGGGCGCTGGCGATCATGAGGGTGGTGACGGCGTAAAAGGTGATCGGTGTCAGCATGCCATCGGTGATGGAAGGGCCTAGTATATCCGGCCTTGACGGGGTTGTCAAAATTTGTCATAATTTGGTTCTCCCGATATGGCACGCCCAACGCCGCAAGAGATTCCCGCGCTCCGCGAAACCGCCCGACGGCTCCGCAAGCTCGATATCCAGATGTTGGCCACGGCCGGCTCCGGGCATCCGGGCGGGTCGCTGTCCGCCGCGGACCTCGTCACCGCCCTCTATTTCCGCGCGCTCAACCACGACCCGGCCGATCCGCAGTGGCCGGGGCGCGACCGGTTCGTCCTGAGCAAGGGCCACGCCGTCCCGATCGTGTACGCGGCCCTCGCCGTGGCCGGCTATTTCCCGGAGTCGCAGCTCGCGACGCTGCGGCAGCTCGGCTCGCCGCTGCAAGGCCATCCCGACCGGCGGCGATGCCCCGGCATCGAGGCCTGCACCGGGAGTCTGGGGCAGGGGTTGTCGATCGGCGTCGGGATGGCGTTGGCCGCCCGTTGGCAAGGGGCCGCATTTCGGACGTATGTCCTCCTCAGCGACGGCGAGACCAATGAAGGCCAGACGTGGGAGGCCGCCGCGTTCGCCGGCTTCCATCATCTCGACCACCTCACGGCGATCCTCGACTACAACAAATTCCAGCTCGACGGGGCGGTGGCCGATGTCCTCTCGATGGAGCCGATGCTGGAGAAGTGGCGGGCGTTCGGCTGGGAGGTCCGCGAGCTGGACGGCCACGACATGACGCAGATCGTCGAGGCGCTGGCCTGGGCCACGACGATCACGACGCACCCGACGATGCTGATCGCCCACACCGTCAAAGGCAAAGGCGTCTCCTTCATGGAGTCGAACAATTACTTCCATGGGGTGGCCCCCACGGCCGAGGAGGCCGCCTGGGCGCTCAAGGAGCTGGATGGCCACGGCCCGCCGCCGGCGGAATTCCTCGCGACGGTGAGGCGTGGCGCCAAATAACGCCATGACCGCGCCCGCGCTCCAGAAACGGCTCGGCCTGGCGACCCGCGACGCCTATGGGCAGGCGCTGGCCGAGCTGGGCCGGCGCAACCCGAAGATCGTCGTCCTCGACGCCGATCTCTCCAGCTCTACGCGCACCGCCATGTTTGCCAAGGCGTTTCCCAGCCGGTTCATCAATGTCGGTATTTCCGAGGCCAACCTCGTCGGCATGGCCGGCGGACTGGCGGCCAGCGGCTTGATCCCATTCATCTCCAGCTTCGCCTGTTTCCTGACGTGCAAGGGGTACGACCAGTTGCGAATGGCCGTGGCCTACCCGCACCTGCCGGTGAAAGTTGTCGCCTCGCACGGGGGGATCAGCGTCGGGGAGGACGGCGTCTCCCAGCAAGCGATCGAAGACGTGGCGTTGATGACCTCGCTGCCGGGGTTCGTCGTGATGGTCCCGGCCGACGAGCATGCGACCCGCGCGCTGGTCAATGCCGCCGTGGATTACCCCGGCCCGGTGTACATCCGCACCGGCCGCCCCAAGGCGCCGATCGTCCATACGGCCGAGACCCGCTTTGAGATCGGCAAGGGGGTGGTGCTGCGGGAGGGTCGAGACGTCACGCTCGCCGCCAACGGCTTGCTCGTGTGGGAGGCGCTCGCGGCGGCCGACGCGCTCGCCGGCGATGGCATCCAGGCCGCCGTGGTGGACGTGCACACGATCAAACCGCTCGACCAGGCGCTCGTCGAGGCGCAGGCCAAGGCCACCGGCGCGTTCGTGGTCGCCGAGGAACATCAGGTCTGGGGCGGGCTCGGGAGCGCCGTCGCGCAGGCGCTGGCGCGGACGACGCCGGCGCCGGTCGAGTTCGTCGCCCTCCAGGATACCTACGCGGAGTCCGGGACACCGGATGCGCTGATGGAGCGGTACGGCTTGACCGCCCGCCATCTCGTCAACGCCGCCCGGCGCGTCATCGCCCGCAAATAGCGGTCTCTCTCCATGACCTTCGCGGTCCATCAGCTGCTCCTGGGGCCGCTGCGGAATTTTGTCTATATCCTCGGGGATCCAACGACCCGCCAGGCGCTGGTCATTGACCCCGGCTGGGACTCCCAGGCGATCCTCGATCGGCTGGCCGAGCACGATCTGACATTGGCCGGCCTGCTC
>JACQRF010000061.1 GCA_016206635.1 Candidatus Omnitrophota bacterium | reverse complement strand
GCACCGGGTGCAGCGGGTGCCGGTCACCGAGGCGTCGGGTCGCATCCACACCTCGACGGCCACGGTGGCGGTCATGCCGGAGGCGGATGAGGTGGACGTCGACATCAATCCCCAGGAGTTGAAGATTGATGTGTTCCGCTCCTCCGGTCCCGGCGGGCAGAGCGTCAACACCACCGACTCCGCGGTCCGCATCACCCACCTGCCGACCGGGCTGGTCATCTCCTGCCAGGACGAGCGGTCGCAGCTCAAGAACAAGCTCAAAGGGCTGAAGATCTTGCGCGCGCGCCTGCTGGACCGGGCGCATCAGGCGCAGGCGGCCCGCGTGTCGGAGGACCGCCGCTCGCAGATCGGGACGGGGGAGCGGTCCGAGAAAATCCGGACGTATAATTTCCCGGACCGGCGGATCACCGATCACCGGATCGGGTTCACCACCCATCGGTTGACCGAGGTGCTCGACGGCAATTTGACAGAGCTGCTGGCGGCGCTGCTGGCAGCCGACCGGCAGCGCCGCCTAGATGAGGCCAGTCAGCGTGAATGACACCGGTCGTGCTTCGACCGGCTCAGCACGACCGGTGTCAGCGGTCCTTGCGGACGCGACGGCCGTGCTGACCGCGGCCGGCATCGAGCGCCCCCGGTGGACCGCCGAGCAACTGGCCGCCTCCGTGCTGGGATGCGAGCCGCTGGCGCTGATCGTGGCGCCGCCGGCGATCGACGACGCGCCGGCCGCCAAGATTCACCGACAGGCGGCGCGCCGCGCCCAGGGGGTGCCGCTGCAGCATCTGACGGGGATCGCCGGATTCTTCGGCCGCGATTTTCTCGTCGAACCCGGCGTCTTCATCCCGCGGCCTGAGACGGAACGCCTGGTGGAGACGGTGGTGGCGGAGCTGACGCGCGTCCGGTGGCCGGCCGGCGGGCCCACGGTGTGGGACGTCGGCACCGGCAGCGGGGTGATCGCCATCAGCGTGGCGTTGACATCGGGAACTATCGTCGGTACACTATGCGCTTCGGATATCAACCCTCAGGCGCTGGCGCTGGCGGCTCGGAACGCGCGCCGACTGGGGGCGCCTCACCGGTGCCACTGGGTGCGCGGCGACCTGCTGAGCGCGTGCGCCGCCGGACGGGCCGACGTGATCGTGGCGAATCTCCCCTATCTCCCCTCGTCGGCGCTGCCGGCCTTGCCGCGGGACGTGCAATACGATCCGCCGATGGCGCTGGATGGCGGGCCGGACGGTCTGGCGCTGATCCGGCGGTTGATGGCGCAGGCGGCGCGGGCGTTGCGTCGCCCCGGGGCGTTGCTCCTGGAGGTGGGGGCGGGGCAGGCGGAGATCGTGCGGCGTGAAGCGGGCGGTGCCTGGGCGGATGTCACGGTCATTGCCGATGAGACTGGTCTCGACCGTGTCGTGGCGCTGAGGCCGTAGAGGACAGTCGTGGAAAAGCTGGTCATCGAGGGCGGTCGGCCGCTCCGCGGCACGGTCCAGGTGAGCGGGGCGAAGAACGCGGCGCTCCCGATCCTGGCCGCGACGCTGCTGACCGACGGCACGTGCGAGTTGCACAACGTGCCGGCGCTGCGCGACGTGGCGACGATGATCCGGATCTTGCGCGCCCTCGGCGTGCGGGTGCAGCAATCCAACTCGACGGTGTCGGTGGACCCGCGGGGCTACGCCGGCGTCGAGGCCAGCTACAAGCTGGTGTCCACGATGCGGGCGTCGTTCTGCGTGCTGGGGCCGTTGCTGGCCAAACACCGGAAGGCCCGCGTGTCGCTGCCCGGCGGCTGCGTGATCGGCCCGCGGCCGGTGGACCTGCACTTAAAGGGGTTGAGGGCCCTCGGCGCGTCGATCACGATCGAGAGCGGGTACGTGGTCGCCGAGGCGAAAGAGCTGCGCGGCGCTCACGTGTTCTTGGGCGGGGCGTACGGCTCGTCGGTGCTGGCCACCGCCAACGTGATGATGGCGGCGACGCTGGCCCGTGGCACGACCGTTATTGAAAATGCGGCGTGCGAGCCGGAGGTCTCGGATCTGGCGGACTGCCTCATCGCGATGGGGGCCAAGATCCACGGGCATGGCACCCCGCGCCTCGAGATCCTGGGGGTGCGCGAACTGGCGGGCGTGACCCATTCGGTTATTCCCGACCGGATCGAGGCCGGCACGTACCTGGCGGCGGCGGCGATGACCCGCGGCGCGCTCACGGTCGTTGGCGCGCGCGCCGAGCATCTCGGCGCGGTCGTCGACAAGCTGCGCGAGGCCGGCGTGGACATCACGGTCGTCAACGGCAGCCAGATCCGCGTGCGGGGCCGCCGGGCGCTGAGGCCGGTCGGCGTCACGACGCTGCCGTACCCGGGGTTCCCGACCGACATGCAGGCGCAGATGATGGCGCTGATGTGCGTGACGAAAGGGATCAGCGTCATCACGGAGAAAATCTACCCGGACCGGTTCATGCACGTGGCCGAGCTGAACCGCATGGGGGCCCAGGTGATGCTGGAAGGGGCCAGCGCCATCGTCAAGGGGGTCCAGACGTTGAGCAGCGCCCCCGTGATGGCGTCCGATCTGCGGGCCTCGGCGGCGCTGGTCTTGGCCGGCCTGGCCGCGCATGGGACGACGGAGGTGTCGCGGGTGTACCACCTGGACCGCGGCTATGAGCACTTGGAAGAGAAGCTGGTGACGCTCGGCGCGTCGATCCGGCGCGAGAAAGAAGACTAAGGAGCTATGGCCACCGTTGCGATTCGATTGAAGCGGATGGGGACCAAGAAGAAGCCCCACAGCCGCATCGTGGTGATGGATCGGCAGCGCGCCCGGGACGGGCGGGCGATCGAGGAGGTCGGATACTACGATCCGTCGAAACATCCCCCGTTGGTGAAGATGGAGGTCGAGCGGATCCGCTATTGGATCTCGCAGGGCGCGGCGCCGTCGCCGACGGTCAAGACGTTATTCAAGCGTTACGTCGCGGCGGGGGCAGGGACGACGCCCGCCGCCTGACGTGCGGATCGACATCCTCACCATTTTCCCCGGGATGTTCGACGGGGTGCTCGGGGCGTCCATCCTGAAACGGGCGATCGCCGCGAAACGGCTGACCGTCCGCGTGCACGACCTGCGGCGGTGGTCGCCGGACCGCAAGCATCGGAAAGTGGACGACCGGCCGTACGGCGGCGGCCCCGGCATGGTGATGCGGCCGGAACCGTTCTTCGCCGCGGTCGAGGCGTTGACGGCGAATGCCCAACGCGGCCGCAAGGCCAAAGGCCCGGCGCCGCGCGTGATTCTGCTGACGCCGCAGGGCCAGCGCCTGACGCAGCCGGTGGTCCAGCGGTTGGCGAAGCGGCAACACCTGATCTTGCTGTGCGGGCATTACGAGGGGGTGGACGAGCGGATCCGCGCGCTGGCGGACGAGGAGCTCTCCATCGGCGACTACGTGCTGACCGGCGGTGAGCTGCCGGCGATGGTGGTGCTGGATGCGGTGGCGCGGCTGGTGCCCGGCGTGCTGGGCGACGCGACCTCCGCCCATGATGAATCGTTCAGCGGGCCGCGCCTGGAATACCCGCACTACACGCGGCCCCGGGTGTTCCGCCGGATGGCGGTGCCCGAGGTCCTCGTGTCAGGTGACGCGAAGGCGATTGAGGTGTGGCGGCAGCTGGCTGCCTGGCAACGGACGCGCCAGCGCCGCCCGGATTTGGTCAAAGCGTCGTAACGTCACGCGCGGTGCCAGGGCTTGCCCTGGCACCGGCAACGAGGAATACCCTAATGGTCATGAGCAATCGGGACAAGATCGCTGCGGTCGAGCAATCACACCTGAAGGGGGACCGCCCGCCGTTCCGCGTCGGCGACACGCTCCAAGTCTATGTCAAGATCCAGGAAGACGAGAAAACCCGCCTTCAGATGTTCGAGGGGTTGGTAACCAGCCGCAAAGGCTCAGGGCTCGGCGAGACCTTCACGGTCCGGCGCGTGGCATTCGGCGAGGGGATGGAGCGGACGTTCCTCTTGCACTCGCCGTTCATCGAGAAACTGCGCGTCGTGCGCGGGGGCAAGGTCCGTCGGGCGAAGCTCTATTACCTGCGGAAGAAAGTCGGCAAGGGAACCCGCATCGAGGCCCGTTGGGGTGAGGAGTCGCAGCAGTCAGGCGCGACGGCTGGACCAGCTCCGGAGGTTCGACCGGCCGTTCAAGCGCCCGGGGAGACGCCGGCTCGCGGGAGTTGACGAGGCCGGCCGCGGCCCGCTCGCCGGGCCGGTGGTCGCCGGCGCCGTCCTCCTGCGCCCGCGAACCCGCTTCACCGTCCTGGTGGACGATTCCAAGCGCCTGACCGCGCTGGCGCGGCGGCGCGCCTTCCTGCAGATTCTCGCCAATGCCGAGATCGGCATCGGCATCGTCGAGCCGTCCGCCATTGATACCCGCAATATTTTCCACGCCTCGCTCGAGGCGATGCGCCAAGCCGTCCTCCAACTGCCCGAATCCCCCGATCGTCTCCTGATTGACGGCCCGTGGGCCGTGCCGGGCCTGGACCTGCCGATGACGCCGGTGGTGCACGGCGACCGGCGCTCGCTGGCGATCGCCTGCGCTTCGATCGTGGCGAAGGTGGTCCGCGATGAGCTGATGCTCGCGTACGATCGGGACCACCCGTGCTACGGCTTTGCCCGCCACAAAGGGTATCCGACGGCGGCCCATCTGGCCGCCCTCATCGAGCACGGCCCCTCCTCCATCCATCGCCGCTCGTTCCGCCCCGTGGCGCGGCTCTTGGGGTCTGACCCCTGTGTGGGGTCTGACCCCTCGTGGTTAGGGGTCTGACCCCTTCGGGTCTATGGGCAGTAACTTCCGTCAGCAGTTGGGCGCGGCCGGCGAGCAGGCCGCGGTGACCGAGCTCCGGCGCCGGGGCTACCGGATCCTCGAGCGGAATGTCCGCACCGTGTTGGGCGAGCTCGACCTGGTGGCGCGCGATGGCACGATGCTCTGTTTCATCGAGGTGAAGACGCGCCGCTCGATGGCGTTCGGGCTTCCGCAGGAGGCGATCACGCGCCAGAAACAGTGGCACCTGATCCGCATGGCGCAGTGGTATCTGAAGGCGCGGGGGTTGTCGGGGCGGCCGGCGCGGTTCGATGTGGTGGGGGTGCTGATGGGCCGCGATGATCGCCCAACGTCGGTAGAGGTGATTCCGAACGCGTTCGACGTGCCGTCATGAACGCCTCGCGTCGGGCGCGGCCGCCGGGGCCTGCCGCGAGCCCACCCCGCCGTCCTCGCGGGGGTTCATGCTGCCCCCCATCCCCCACTGCGGGCGGCGGGGGCCCCGGCTCGCGTCACCCGTCGGCCACGCCCTCACTCGGCTCTGTGGATGCCGGCTCCTGGCCATCCCCCCGGCGCGCGGTGTTGAACCCGGCACCCACGGAAATGATGGTACGATGACTTATACAGATGGTACGATGACTACGAGGAGGGGAAAGCATTGCTGCCCCTGCGGCCCGCCTTGCGGTTCCTCGCTGCGCACCTGAGGCCCAGCGTCGGCTTGATCGGATTCATGCTGGCGTACACGACGCTGGCGTCCTGGGGGATCCCGACTCTTCAGGCACGAGGGGTGTTGGGTAGGTTCGTGACGACGCTGGCGGTCGCGCTGATCAGCGCGACGGGACAAGCGATTACGTTCATCGCCGCGAGCCTTGTGCTCCAGGAACACCTGACATCGAAGCAGTAGGTAGAGCAGTAGGTACCGCACGGTATAAGAGCCGGTACCGTTTCCGGTGGCGCCGGGTTCGCTCGGTGCGTTGACCGGCGACGGCCGGGGCGGTAGACGCTTGGTCCTACGGGGGAGGAGATCGCGCTTGTGTTGGGGGCGTCATTTGGTTATAATTGATATTGATGGTTCATCAACCTCCACACCCACATCTCAACGCGATCGTCCTCTGCGACCATGTCCACCTGGATACGGCGACGGGGAAATATACGATCCTCGGGACCTTTGACAGTATCGGCACCCGACAGTTTCCTGCGACGCATCCCGTGGCGATGTTGTTCGTCAACTTCAGCGATGCGCAAGGGGCTTACCACCCTCGCTTTGAACTGATATACTTAGATGAGGACGTGGTGATTGGGTCGCATACCCCGGCGAATCCCATGGTCGTCGGTGACCGGCTCGGGTCGTGCAATATCACGGCGGTGTTGGAAGGCATGGTGTTCGAAAAACCGGGGCGGTATGCGATCCAGGTCTACGTGAATGACAAGTTTCTCGGGGACAAGCCCTTTAGCGTGATCCAGGTATCCCAAGGGGGAGCGCGATGAATGTCAGAGAGATTGAAGTGGGCGCATCTGCGCAAAGCCGGGTGCCGCCTTCCCCTGACCCTCTCAAAGCGTTGAACACCCACTACGTCTGCAAGATTCCGTGGCTGAAGCTGGTGCTCAAACGGCCGCGGCCTGCCAAGTAAGCTCCACCGCCTAAAAACCAAGATAGGGTGCCAGTTCTAGAAGTCCGGGCGGGCCGGGTTCGCTCGGTGCGGTGACCGGCGGCGGCCGGTGGCGTAGACTATCAGTCGCACCACCCTTGTAATCCCCCGCGCAAGGCACAACCAGTTCATCCCCCGCTCCAAGGAGGCCCTATGCCCAATCCTGTGGCGCGTCGCGGGTTCTTGTTACAGAGGCCCTGTCATGATATACTTACATTGTAATTATCATGCGCGAGATCCGGTTCGCGTGGAATGAAGGGAAGAACCGCGTCAATCAACGGAAGCACGGAGTGTCGTTTGAAGAGGCCAGGTCGGTGTTCTATGACGAGCGAGCCATTGAATTTCCAGATCCCGAGCACTCCCAACAGGAAGACCGATTCCTCTTGTTGGGGTTGAGTGGCCGATTGCGCGTATTGCTGGTGTGCCATTGTTTCAGGGAGGATGATGAGGTGATCAGAATACTCTCGGTTCGGAAAGCGACCAAGAAGGAGTTCGATTACTACGAACGGGGAACCCTATGAAAGTTGAATACGACCTGACAAAACTCAGAGGGCGCCGCAATCCATACGCCAAGGCGCTCAAACAGCAGATCACCATCCGGTTGGCCAGCGATGTGGTCGCGTATTTCAAAGCCATGGCTGAGAGGATCGGCGTGCCCTATCAGAGTCTCATCAATCTGTACCTCAGAGATTGCGTCGAGCAGCATCGCAAATTGAAGTGGGCTGCCTGATAGGAAGCGGTACCGTTTCCTAGGGAGTAGGGGACGTCTTCATCAGGGGACCGGTGATCTGGTCGGTAATGTGCCCCAACATGAAGCGTCTCCATGACACACGGTGGAACGAGAAGGGGATTGCGCCATGATCCAGCGAATTTGTAACCTTGGATGGACTAGCGCTGGCGCTCCCAGAAGGTCCGGAACGTGGTGAGGAATTCCAGCGGCGTCAGGATGGGGCAGGGGAGATAGGCGCGGGCTTTTTCGGTGTGAAAGTGGCGCGTGTTCAAGGTGACGAGGTATTCGACGCGCGCGTGTTTCGCGGCCGCCAGGATGGGCGCGTCATCGGCGTCAATGGCCTGCGCGGCCTCCTTGACGGCGTGCGGCGTCGGGTCGTCGGCCAGGAGCGGCGCGAGGTTCTTGATGAAGAGCCGGTATCGCTCCAGCAGGTGAGGGAATTTGGCCGAAAAGACGCGGTCGGCTTCCACCAGCACTTGGCGGCTGACGACCGCGAGAATCTCCTCCGCCTCCGCCAGATCGAGAATGGCCGCCGACGCGCCGGTGCGGGACAACACACCGGAAACCAAGACGTTGGTGTCCAGAAAGACCCGCCAGCGGTCAGCCGCCATAGGTGTCCCGGTTATAGCGGCTTCGCTCCTCTTTGAGGCAATCCAACACGTCGTCCAGGCTGAGCCCTTGCGCCTTCAGGGATTTTCCCGCGTCCCGGGCCAGCGAGGCCCGCAGCAGTCGCTTGGGGGTCATCACGAGGCATCGGCCGACCACGAAGATAGTCAGTTGGGCCTCGTCCTCCAAATGCAGGGCCGTGCGGACGTCTTTCGGAATCGTCAGCTGGCCCCGGCCCCACAACTTCACCGCTTTCGGTACGGTCGCGATCATGGAAAGCTCTCCTTTTCAGATATTCAGTACTCTGCTGAAATACAGTATACCATAACTTTTGCCGACTGTCGCACATTCCGATAGTTCTGATGATACAATGATGGCTTCGACGATGACCACATACCTGTATCATGCCTGACGCGAAGCGTTCCATCTACGATCTGACGTTGCCGCAGTGGACAGCGTGGATGGCGGCCCACGGGGCGCCGGCCTATCGCGCCAAGCAGTTGTTCCACGCCCTCTACCAGCGCGGCGTCAGCTCGCTCGAGGAGATGACCGACTGGCCGAAGGGGTTGCGCCAGGCGGTGGCCGCGGAGTTCGCGCTGGGCACGCTGACGCCGGTCGAATCGCAGCAGTCGAGCGACGGCACGCGCAAATGGCTCTCCCGGCTCCCTGACGACCAACTCGTCGAGACCGTGCTCATTCCCACCGAGTGGCGTCACACCGTCTGCGTGTCCACGCAGGTCGGCTGCGCCTATGCCTGCGCGTTCTGCGCCAGCGGGCAGGCG
>JACQRF010000060.1 GCA_016206635.1 Candidatus Omnitrophota bacterium | reverse complement strand
TGGAAGCCGGCCGGGGTCTGCATCCAGGAATTGGCGACGACGATCCAGACGGCGCTGAACAGGGCGCCGAGCGCCACCATGACCGTCGCGAAGAAATGCCAGCCGGGGCGGACCCGGTCCCAACCGAACAGCACGACGGCCAGGAACCCGGACTCCAGGAAGAAGGCGAAGATGCCTTCCGCCGCCAGCGCGCTGCCGAAGACATCCCCGACGTAGCGGGAGTAGGCGGCCCAGTTGGTCCCGAATTCAAACTCCATGACGATCCCGGTGGCCACCCCGATGGCGAAGGTGAGGGCGAAGACGTGGGTCCAGAACCGCGCGACCTGCCGGTCAAGCGGCTGGCCCGTGGCGAGGAACCGGCCCTCGGCAGCCACCAGGAACAGGCCGAGCCCGATGGACAGCGGCGGGAAGAGGTAATGGAACGCGATGGTCGCGGCGAACTGCAGCCGCGCCAGCGTCAGGACATCCACGCGCGCCCTACGCGCCGGTCATGGTCGACAGGGGCGCCAGGGGCTGGATCCGCGCCGGCGCGCGATGGGCGCGCCGGGCCTGGCGCACCAGCCGGTCCACGTACGACGTCGTCAGCATCGAGGCGACGATCGCGGCGCCGAACACGTAGATCCCGACGCGCGGCTCCACCTGGGTGAGCGTCCGCAGCTTGGCGAGGACCACGAGGATCGCCACCGCAAACACGTCGAGCATGGACCACTTGCCGAGGCCGCCGAGCCACTGCAGGAGCCAGCGGCGCTCATCCTCGTAGAGCTTCACGTTCCACAGCCACCAGAGGCCCCCCAGCTTCGCGAACGGGAAAATCATCGAGAAAAAAAACACGATCGCCGCGAGGAGATAATCGCCCTGCGCGGCGAGATCCTTGACGCCAGCCGCCACGGAGTAGGTGTTCTCGATCGTCCGCCAGAGGATCTGTTTCTGGACGGTGACGATCGGCAACGAGAGACCGCCGATGAGCAGCGTGATGCTGCCGCCGATGAGCAGGGGGACGATCCGTTGATGAGGGTAGAATTCGCTGAGCGAGCGCTTGGCCGCCACCATTTACGGCTCCTTCCCGGCCGGCGCCAGCTGCAGCGCGACCGCGTTGATGCAGTACCGTGTGCCCGTTGGCGGCGGGCCATCGTCGAACACGTGCCCGAGATGCGCCCCGCATCGGGCGCACGTCACTTCCACCCGGCGCAGGCCGAGGCGGCGATCCTCCCCCAGCCGCACGTTGAGCGGCGACACTGGGTTCCAAAAGCTCGGCCACCCGGTGCCGGACTCGAATTTCTCGCCGTAGGCGAACAGGTCGGTCCCGCACCCGACGCACTGGTAGACGCCGTGGCCGGACGGCGGCACGGCGCACGCCCCGCTGAACGGGCGCTCGGTGCCCTGGCGGCGCGTCACCTCGTACTGCGCCGGCGTCAGGACGGCCCGCCACTCGGCGTCGGTCTTGACCACCCGCTCAACCCGCTCGACCTGCCGCGTCCGGGCGTTGTAGATCTCGATGGTCCGGCCCTCCTCGGGCGCCGGCGCCGCGCCCAGCGCCGCGGCCACGATGAGGGGCGCAACGGCGAGGCGGGACGCCGCCACGCTACGACGCAGCAGGCATCACGCCGGCTCCAGCGCCGGCGGACGGACGACCGCCGGGGCCTCCGGGCCGCGGGGCGGCGCCGGCAGGCGCCCCTCGAGCACGCCGCGCAGCATCGCCTTGACCGGCTCGGAGAAGTCCGTCGTCAATAACCACTCGCAGTACGGCCGGTCACGCTGCGCGATCTCCCCCACACTGTGCTTGCGGGCATACTTGCCGAACACCGGATAGAGCTGGCCGTTCCACCACCGGAACTTCCGCTCCTCATCGAAGTAGTCGTCCACCCGCTCATACTCGAACGCCCGCAGCGACTCGACCCCTTCCTCCGGGTTGCCGTAGCGCGTGATCTGCGCGGCCAAGATCTCCAGCGTCGCCTCGACGTCGCCGTGCGCGGTGTGGGCATGAACTAGCTCTTTCTGGCAATAGAATTGATAGGCGGCACCGAGGGTCCGCTTCTCGTGGAGGTGGTAGATTTTCTGGGCGTCGTAGATCGTCCGGCCGCGCCGCTCGAATTTCAGCCCGGCCGCGTAGAGCTCTCGCTCCAACAGCGGCAGGTCGAACCGCTCGACGTTGAAGCCGCCCAGGTCGGCGTCGCCGATGAACGCGACGACCTTCGGGGCGATGGCCGAAAACGGCGGCGCGTCCTTGACGTCCGCGTCGGTGATGCCGATGATCTGGCTCACCCGCGCGGGGATCGGCACGCCGGGATTCACCCGCTGGGTCAAGGCGGTCTGCGTCCCGTCCGGCTCACGACGGACCAGCGCGATCTCGACGATCCGGTCTTTCTCAATCCAGGTCCCGGTCGTCTCCAAATCCAGCACCACCAACGGGCGGGAGAGTTTCATGCTCATCTCCGATCAGATTCTCAGCTTCCTCTGGATATCCTCGGGTGCGCCTCTATTCTACTACGGCGGCCGGGGCGGACGCGCCCTCATTCCATGGATTGTTTGGATGTGGGCTTCGCAGCCAACTCCTTGACGCTATGCCCCGAGGATCTTGACGACCACCCGTTTCTTGCGCCGCCCATCAAACTCCGCGTAGAACACCTGCTCCCAGGGCCCGAGGTCCAGCTTCCCCCTCGTCACCGGCAGCACCGCCTGGTGGTGGACCAGCGTCCGCTTGAGGTGGGCATCCCCGTTGTCCTCGCCGGTCCGGTGGTGCCGGTAGTCCTCCCCCGCCGGGGCCAGCCGCTCCAGCATCGCCCAGAGATCCTGCCACAGCCCTTCCTCATCGTCATTGACCCAGATCCCCGCGGTGATGTGCATCGCGGAGACCAGGCAGAGCCCCTCCTGGATCCCGCTGCGCGCCACCAACTGCTCGAGCGTGTCGGTGATGTTGACCAGGTCCCGGCGGGTCTTGGTGGTGAACCACAGGTATTCCGTGAGAGAATTCATGAGCGCCCCCTAGGAGGCCTTCGGTCCCCCGCTCGTCAGGAATGCGGGGTTGAGCGTATAGATGAACTGGCGGCCGTGCTTGCCCTTGGCGAGAATCCCGAGTCCCTCCAGGTGGGCCAAGTCGCGCCGCGCCGTCTCGTAGACCACCTTGAAATCCTTCTGGTATTTGGCGATGGTCCCCCGCTTGTCCCGAGCCACCGTCAGCGACTTGAGGAAACGGGTCTGCCGGTCGCTCACGAGAAGGCGCCGCTCGCGGAGATTCGCGAAGAGCAGATCCCGCCGGTAGCGCTCGGTAATGCGCTGAAGAATCACCTCAATGGCCCGCACCACGGACTCCGCCATATACAGGAGGACATAGGTGGCATCCGCCTCATGGTCCTCCATGTCCTTCAGGACTTTGTAGTACCGCTGCCGCGTTTCCTGGATGATCGAGGAGATCGAGAAATAGCGGAAGAATTCATAGCGGTGCTTCAGCAGGTACCAGTAGAACATCGCGCGCGCCGTCCGGCCGGTGCCGTCCGCGTACGGGTGCACATAGACCAGGTAGGTGTGGATGATCGCCGCCCGGAGGATCGGGTGGATGAACGGCTGCTGCGCGCCGGCATTGATCCATTCGATCAGCGCCTCCATGGACGGCTGCACCGTCTCGGCCGGCGGCGCTGCATAAATCGTCTGGCGGCGCTGGTTCACGACATACACCGGCCCCTCACGAAACCGGCCGGCATCGGCCTCGTGTTCCAGCGTCTTGTCCGTCACCAAGCGTTGGATGGTGTGCATCAGCTCGAGCGAACCCGGGGCCTCCCGTTGTTCCAGCACGTACCGCATGACCCGGCCGTTGTTGGCCACCATCTGGTCACTGGAATCCTTGGGCGCCTTCCCTTCCACGATCAGTTCCCGGGCGCGGGCGATGGTGGAAAAAGCCCCTTCGATGACGCTGGAGAACATGGCTTCTTCCACCAATGCCTGCTCAGCCAGCTCGGTCTGGATTTCCTCCTTCACGACATGGTAGAGCGAGTCCTTGCCCCGCGAGTCCACCTGGTGCAAGGACTCTTGAAGCGCGGGCGTCAGGACGAACCAAAAGGGCTTTCCGGCCTGGTCCTTGAATGGGAGAAACTCCGCCTTTGCCTGGCGGAATGCTACTAACTCAAGCCAGAAGGTATCGAGTGCGATATCCGGAGGAAGCCGGTAACCAACCTCTTCATTAGTGTAGTAGTTCTGCAGGTATGTTGTGAGTAACTCTATGTTTGACATGATGTTATAAAAATCATGACTGTGAGTTAACTACTAACTAACTACTAGCTAATTACCACATCCTCGATGGCTCGTCAAGCATCTCGCACGCCCCGCTCAGCGCGCGGCGCGGAACATCCAGACCGCCAGCCCCAGCAGCACCGGCGCGGCCACCGCGTTGAGCGCGGCTGTCGGGGACGTCTATGAAAACGGCGCCCGTGTCAAGTGATTCCGCTCGTTGAGTTGCCCTACACGTCTATTCGTGCTCGGTGGCACACGAACTCGGGTTCAGGGGTCGAGGTCCCAATCGCTTCAGCGCGCCGACAGCGTCGGC
>JACQRF010000059.1 GCA_016206635.1 Candidatus Omnitrophota bacterium | reverse complement strand
GGGCGGGCCATTCCGACGTTCATCGGCCAGGCCTTGCGAGGGGAAGACCTGACGGTGTACGGGGACGGGTCACAAACGCGGAGCTTCTGCTACGTGGACGATCTCCTGGATGGGTTGGAACGGTTGATGCGCTCCGACGTGGCGGAGCCGGTCAACATCGGCAATCCGGACGAGCACACGATTCTCGAGATGGCCCAGCAGATCATTCGGGCGACCGGCTCGAAGAGCCGGCTGGTTTTTAAGCCGTTGCCGCAGGACGACCCCAAAACCCGACGGCCCGACATCCAGAAGGCGCGGACGCTGCTGGGGTGGGCCCCGACGGTGGGTTTAGACGAAGGGTTGCGCCGGACGATCGCGTGGTTCCGCGGCGCCATGTCGTCCTGAGGCGATCGGCAATGCCCACCGCCGCAGTGGCCCCCTGGCTCCGCTCGAGCGCGTTTGTGTTTTTCGCCTCAGGCATCGTGAACGTCTGCAATTTCGCCTATCATTTGGTGATGGTGCGGATTTTGCGCCCGGAAGATTACGCGATCTTGAACGCCTTGCTGGCATTATCAATGATCGTGTCGGTGCCGGCCATGACTATTCAAGCCTCAATCTCCCGCCATGTGGCGCAGGCCCACGCCCACGATGCCACGCCGAAGATCTGGCCGGCGCTGCAAGGCACCATCGCGAAAGTCGGCGTGTTGGGCGTGGCGTTCTTTGGGGTCGTGGCGGCGAGCCATCGGGCTATCGCGGCGTTCCTTCAAATCCCTGACTCGGTTATGATCCTGTGGTGGGGCCTGGTCGTCGCGTTGCTGCTGGTCACGCCGGCGCTGGTCGGCGGCCTCCAAGGGTTGCAGGAGTTCGCGCAGTTGGGCGCGAATCTCATGACCGGCGGGGTGTCGCGGCTGGTCGTCGGGATCGGCTTGGTCTGGCTGGGGTGGGGGGTGGGCGGCGCTGTCCTGGGGCTGGCGGTGTCCGCGGCCGTGACATCCGGGCTGGCCGCGCTTCAGTTACGGATGGTCCAGCGCCGCCGGCATCCGGCCGTCTCGGCCGCCACCGAGGAAGGTCGGGAACCGATTGAATTTCAGGCGGCGCTGGAAGAATGGTTCAGCGATCTCGTGGTGGCCATCCGCCCGCCATGGCGGTTATCGTGGACGACCGCGACGATTGCCGTGGCGGTGACGGCCTACACCTCGCTCACCAATAGCGACGTCGCGTTGGCCAAGCATTACCTCACGCCCGCCGATGCGGGGGACTATGCCGTGGCGGCCATGATTTCCCGGATTATCCTGTTCCTGCCGTCGGCCGTGGCGATCGTGCTCTTTCCGAAAGTCGCCCACGCGACGGCCAAGGGGGACGATACGCGCCCACTCTTGCGGCAGATGGTGGGCGTCACGGCGATGTTGAGCGGGGCGGCGGCGGTCGTGTGCATCGGGTGGCCGGCGCTCGTTACGCGGCTGATCACTGGGGCCCCGCATATCCTCTCGGCCCAATTGGTCCCGTGGCTGGCCGCGGCCATGGTAGGGTTGGCGATCACCAACATCATCCTCACGTATGTGCTGGCGGCCGGCGCCCTCCGGCATGTGGCCGTGTTTTTAGCCTGCGCCGGCCTCCACATTGCCAGCCTTCGCGCGTGGCACGCCTCCCCGTGGCAGATCGCGCTCGTGGAGGTGGCCATCGCAGGCGTGATCGCCACCTATGGCCTGGCATTGTGCTGGGGTCCTCACCGCTGGCTGACGGCGACCCGCGCGCAGGAGGCGCCGAACACCCGATGAGCGCCCCAGCCGTTTCGACCCGGGTTCCGTACATTGATCTGGCGGCGGAATATCGCGCGATCAAAGACGAGGTGAACCCGGTAGTCCTCCAGGTGCTGGCCAGTGGGGCGTATACCTTGGGGCCTCACGTTGAGGCCCTGGAGCGGGAAGCGGCCGACCGGTGCGGGCGCCGGCATGTTGTGACGGTCGGCTCCGGCACCGATGCGTTGGAATTCGCCCTCCGGGCCTCCGGCATCGGCCCTGGGGACGAGGTGCTGGCACCGGCCATGACGTTCGTGGCGACGATCGAGGCGATCGCCAGCGTCGGGGCTCGGCCGGTGATCGTGGATATTGATCCGGCGACCTACCTGATGGATCCCGCGCAGGCGGCCGGCGCGACCACGTCGAAGACGCGCGGGATCATCCCGGTGCACCTCTACGGCCACCCCTGCGCAATGGACGCGCTGACGGCGTTGGCGCAGCGGCGCCAGTTGGTGATGATCGAAGACTGCGCCCAGGCGATCGAGGCGACCTGGCGCGGCCAGCGCGTGGGCACGTTCGGGACGGCCGGGGCGTTCAGCTTCTTCCCAACGAAAAATCTGGGGGCGTGCGGCGACGGCGGCATGGTGATTACCGATGAGGTGGCCCTCGCCGAGCGTGTCCGGATGCTGCGGGTGCACGGCAGCCTCGTGCGCGACGATCACCGCCTGGTGGGGCGGACCGGCCGGCTCGATGAGCTCCAAGCCGCCATCCTGCGCGTGAAGTTCCGGCATCTGGCGGCCTGGACCGAGGCCCGGCGGGCATGGGCCCAGCAGTATACGCGTCTGATCCGGGAGCGACTACTGCCGGTGGCGCCTGAGATCGCGCCGCCGACGGAAGCGGACGGGGCGCGGCACGTGTACCACATCTATGCGTTGCGCGTCCCGCGCCGGGATGCGTTGCTGAAGTTCCTACAGCAGCAGGGGGTCGGGGCCTTAGTGCATTACAGCCGGCCTGTTCACCTGCAGCCGGCCTTCGCGCAATTTGGATTCCGGGAGGGGATGTGCCCGGTCGGGGAGGCGCTGGCGCGCGACGTGATCTCGCTGCCGCTCTATCCGACCATGGGCGCCGGCGCCGTGGAGCAAGTCGTGGAGGCGCTCGTCCAGTTCTACCGGGGGTCGCGCTAATTCCATGTGCGGGATCGCCGGGATTTTGCGCAAGCGCCCAGGCCCCCCGGTCGGCCCGATCGCCGCCGCTATGGCGGACGCGATCGCGCACCGTGGGCCCGATGACGCCGGCCTGTTCGACTCGGCCGCCCATGGGGTCGCGCTGGCGCACCGCCGATTAAGCATCATTGACCTCAGCCCGTCGGGCCATCAACCGATGGCCAACGACGACGGTACGGTCCAGTTGGTGTTCAACGGTGAGATATACAATTTCCAAGAACTCACCCAGACGCTCGCGGCGGCGGGATACCGCTTCCGATCGCACAGCGATACGGAGGTGATCGTCCACGCATACGAGCAGTGGGGCGAGTCGTGCGTGGCGCATTTGCGCGGCATGTTCGCCTTCGCCCTGTGGGATGCGCGCCGAGAGACGCTCCTCTTGGCCCGAGACCGGATCGGCATCAAGCCGCTCTATTATCTGGACGGCCCACAGGGCCTCGCCTTCGCCTCGGAGGCCAAGGCGTTCCTGGCCTTGCCATCCGACTGGGGAGTCCCGCAGATCGATGACGATGCCCTGCGCATGTACGTGGCGTATCAGTGCGTCTGGGATCACGGCAAGACGATGCTGGCCGGCGTTGCGAAACTGCCGCCGGGCCATGTGATGGTGGTCCAGCGCGGGCTGTCCCGGCTGACCCGGTATTGGGAGCTGCGGGAAGATCCGGCGGTGGCCCGGCTGCCGTTTCGCGATGCCGTGGCGGCGCTGGATGCCACGCTGACCGAAGCGGTCCGCAGCCATCTGGTCGCCGACGTGCCGGTGGGGATCCTCCTCTCCGGCGGACTCGATTCCAGCGTCGTGGCGGCGCTGGCCGCCCGTCAAGGGGGGCAGGTGCGGACGTTCACCGTCGGGTTTCCGCACCGTTGGGACGAGCGGCCGTGGGCCGCCCAGGTAGCCCGCCATCTCGGGACCGCGCATCAAGAGCTGAACGTGGATCCCACGCTGGCGTGGGACCAGCTCCTGGGTGCGATCACCTCGTTTGACGACCTCTCCTCGGCGGACGCCGGGTTGTTGACGACCCGCTTGATGGCGGCGCAGGCCCGAGCGCATGGCATCAAGGTGTTGCTGGTTGGGGAAGGGGCCGATGAAATCTTTGGCGGCTATCCGTGGTTCGGCCTCTCACAACAGCCGTTTGCTTCGCTGCCGGAACCGTGGTGGTGGCGCGGATATTACTACGGGGCCACGCGCCAAGGGATCCGGTTTCGTCCGGTGTTGCGGCCGATGTGGCAACAGGCCGTGGAGCGGCCGCGCCGCGACCCATTCCGCGCGGTGGCGCATTGGGAAGTGACCCGGCAGCTGCCGAACCATCTGCTGAGGAAAGTGGACAAGGCGACGATGGCGGCCGGGGTTGAGGCCCGGGTCCCGTATTTGGATCACCGGGTCGTCGAGTTCGCCTATAGCTGCCCCCGGGCCTATAAACTACCGGGGCGTTGGTTCCGGCATCGCCAGGCGCGGGAAAAATGGATCTTGCGGGCGCTGGCGGCCGCCTATCTGCCGCCGGCGATCGCCGCGCGGAAAAAACAGGGATGGCTGTTCCCCGTTGGAGAGTTTCTGATAGCCCATGCCGAGCGGATCCGGGAGATCGTGGATACGCCGCGGAGCCGTGCATTGACGGCGCTGGGTCCGGCCGCGCGCCGCTGGCTGTTCACGCCGCAACGGTGGCAACCGTTGGAATGGGAGCGGCACATGCTGCTGTGGAAACTGTTGGTCTTGGAGTTATGGATACAGACATTTCTGACGCGACGCGCGACACCACAGATCGCCCCGACGGCCGTTGGCGTTTGACGCCCTGCCCGGGATGCGGCGGTACTGACGCCGCGCCGTTCCTGCGGGTGCGGTGGGATCCACCGCTGGAGGGGGCCGGGCAGTTGGTCCAGTGCCGACGGTGCCGGATTATCTGGCTGACCCCGCAACCGACGGAAGAGGCGCTGGTTGATCTGTATCCGTCGGATGAGTATTACGCGTACCGCTTCGTGGAGACCGTCGCCCGAGGGCAAGGGGCTTTGTCCCGGATGACCAATCAGCTTCGGCGGTGGGCGATCGTCGCCTCGTCCCCGTCGTTGCTGCGCGCCAAATCCTGGTGGCTACGGGGGGCGCTGCGCGTCATCACGATCCCGGCCCGGCAACGGTTTCGCGGTTTGCCGACCCGGGACCCCGGTCGGTTGCTGGACATCGGCTGCGGCGACGGCGCATTCGGCGTCTATCTCCGGGAGGCCGGCTGGACCATTTATGGCGTGGAGTTCCATCCCGTGGGGGCTGCCCGCGCCCGCGCCAACGGCCTGGAAGTCTTTGAGGGGAATTTCACCCGAGGCGACGTGCCGTGGCGCGATCTGGACGTGGTGCGCCTGTGGCACGTGCTGGAGCACCTCTCCGAACCGAGAGCGGCGCTGGCCAAGGCCTATCAACTGCTGGCGCCCGGCGGGGAATTGATCATCGGCGTGCCGAATGCCGCCGCGCTATATCGGCGAATTTTCGGCAGCCGCTGGGCGGCCATTCAAGCCCCCCAACACCTGATCCATTTCACCGCCGGGACCTTGCGCCGGATGGTTGCCGACGCCGGGTTCGCTGACATTCGCATCCGCAACGCCTCCGTGGGAACCGGGCTCTCCAGCATCGTCGCCGTATGCCCTCAATCCTGGGCCCGGGCGCTGATGAACCCGGGATTCCGGGCCGTCAGCATCCTGTCGGACTTGATGCTCGACAGCCTCCGATGGGGCGATGGCCTTGAGCTGAGGGCCCGACGCCCCGATTTCCTCTCGTGCGCATCCTCCTCTTAAGCTGGCGCGATCCCAAAAACCCGCTGGCGGGCGGCGCCGAAGTCCTGACTGAGGCGTTGGCCGCCCGGTGGCTCGCCCGCGGGCATCAGGTGACGTGGTACGCCAGCCGATTTCCCGGGGCGCCTGCCGAGGAAGCGGTGGGCGGTATCCGGTACCTGCGGGCTGGGGGCCGGTGGTCAGTCTACTGGCATGCATTCGCGCGGTACCGGCGCCAGTGGCAGGGCCACTATGACGTGATCGTGGACGAGATCAATACCATCCCATTTTTCTCATCGTGGTATGCCCGGGAGCCGGTCATTCTGCATTTCAATCAGCTAGCCCACGAGGTGTGGTTCTACGAGTGCCCGCTGCCAGTGGCCATCGTGGGGTACCTGCTGGAGCCACTGGCGTTGTGGCCGTATCGGCGCCGGCACGTCATCACGATCTCGGAAAGCGCTAAGCGTGATTTGCTGCGCCTCGGATTTTCCGCCGAGCGCGTGGCGGTCATGCCGATGGGCCCGGCGCCGACCCCCCCGCTGCCGCCGGCGCCTCGCGAGACGGCGCCGACCGTGCTGTTCGTCGGGCGGCTGAAGCGGGCCAAGCGCGTTGACCATGTGCTCCGGGCCATGGCCGGCCTGTCGGATCTGTCGCGCGCGCAGCTGTGGATCGTGGGCAACGGTGACGCCGACTACCGGCGGGCGCTGGAACGGCTGAGCGGCCGGTTGGGGCTGACCGGCCGCGTGACGTTTTTCGGCGCCGTGCCGGAAGAAGAAAAACACCGGCTGATGCAGCGGGCGCATGTGCTGGCGGTCCCCTCGGTCCGGGAGGGATGGGGGCTCGTCGTCAGCGAGGCCGGGGTTTGGGGGACACCGTCGGCGGTCTATCCGGTGCCGGGGCTGATTGACTCGACGCGCCACAACGTGACCGGGTGGATCTGCGCGACGCCGACGCCGCGGGCGCTGGCCAACGCGCTGCAGCGGCTCTTGACGGACCAGCCGTTGTGGGAGCAATTATCCCGGCGCGCCCGGCAGGCCCTGTCGGGCGATGAGCTCGACAGGGCTGCCGATCTCGCGCTGACCGTCATGGCCCGCGCGATGGGACCGCGCGATCAATGACGGTCTCCGTCATCATTCCAAGCTGGAACGGCCGCGCGCAACTGGCGCAGTGTCTGGCATCGCTGGCGCGGCAAACCGTGGCCCCGGATGAGGTCCTGGTCGTTGACAACGGGTCCACGGACGGCACGGCCGAGTGGCTGGCGGCGGATTCTCCCCGCGTCCGCGTGATTCGGTCGGCGGTCAACCATGGGTTCGCCGGCGGCGTCAACCGTGGCGTGCAGGCGGCGTCGGGTGAAGCGTTCTGGATCCTCAATAATGATGTCGTCATTGATCCGCGATGCCTTCAGGCATTGCTCGCCGGCCTGGCCCGGTCTCCGGCGCAGGCCGCCTGTTCCGCAAAAATCTTGCAGTTGGCGTCCCGAGACGCCCCCCACGCCCGATACGATGCCGTCGGCGATTACCTGACGTGGACCGGATTCCTGTACCACCTGGGATTTGGGGAAGAGGACCGAGGGCAGTACGATCACTTGGAAGAACTGTTCAGCCCCAAGGGCGTTTGTTTCATCATCCGCCGCGCGGTGTTTCAGCACGTCGGGGGATTCGATGCCGCGTTCGGGTCGTATTTTGAGGAGAGCGACCTGTTTTGGCGGATCTGGCTGGCCGGATTCCGCGTCGGGTTCGCGCCGGAGGCCATCGTCTGGCACGAAGGCGGCGGCACCGCCCGCCGATTGCCATCGGCGGTCATCGATGCCTACGCGTTTCGCAACCGCCTCAGCGCGATGGTCACGAACTTGGGGACGCTGCGGCTCTGGCTGATTCTCCCGGTGCATCTCGTCTGCTGCGTGGGGATCGGCCTGTTGTACGTGATTCGCGGGCGCTTGCGCAACACGATCGCGGTGCTCGCCGCCATCGGCCATACCATCGCGCACTGGGGGGCGCTCGCCTTGAAACGGCGGCATGTGCAGCAGGTGCTGCGAAAAATTCCGGACCGCGCCCTGTTTCATCAGCATGGGCGCCCGCTGCCGATAGGATGGGGGTGGCAGTTCTTGCGCGTCTATCTGAGGCGATGGTGACTGTCCCCTCCGAGCGCCCAGAACTCTCGTTGGTCGTCCCGTGGTGTTTGCGGGCCACCGATGAGGTGCCCGGGGCGTACGCGGCCCTGCAGGATCTCCAGCGCCTGGGGGTGCGGTACGAGGTCGTGGTCGTCGACGCGCCGGCCGCGAATCACGCCGCGCCGCCGCTGGCCGGCCGCGTGCCGGCTGGGGTGCCAACAATCCGCGTGCCGTTCAACCCGCTCCGCGGCGTCGCATTTTTCCTGGAAGAAGCCGTGGAGGCGTGCCGGGGCGAATGGACGTTGGTGGCCGACCCCAACCTCGCGTACCAACCCGGCCAAATCCAGGCGATCTGGGCGCAGCGGGCCAACGGTGAGATCGTGATCGCCTCCAAGTTTCATCCGGCAGCCGATCACGAGTACCCCGCGTTGCGGCGGGGGCTGCTGGCGGTCTATCGGTGGGGCACGGCCCGGCTGTTCGGCGTGTGGGTTGACGATCCCCAGCCGGCCGTCAAGCTGTATCGGACGGCGCGCCTCCGACAACTCCTGCAGCGAGCGTTGTTCAAGCCGTTCGTGTTCGACCTGGAACTTTTGGTCATCGCGCTGCGGACCGGCGCCTGCGTCACGACGGCGCCGCTGCGTCTGCGGCGGGCGCTGTTGTACCTCCCGTGGCAACCGTTCAACATCGTCCGGATTGCCTTGGATACTTTGAGCGTGTGGTACCGGGCCCGCGTGCAGCGGTATTATGACCGGAACCAGCGGCCGGTGACCGAGACGCCGATGGTCAGCATCGTCATCCCATGCGTGGCCCCGTCCGCGCGGTTGACTGAATGCCTTGAATCCTGTGGCCGGTTGGCGTACCCGGCCTACGAGATCATCGTCTTGCCCGATGCCCCATGCCCGGTTGCGGGGGCTCGCGTGAGCGTGGTCCCGACCGGGCCGGTGCCGCCAGGCGTGAAACGGGATTTGGGGGTCCGCCGGGCGAATGGGACGCTGATCGCGTTCCTGGATGACGATGCGGCGCCCGCGCGCGGGTGGCTGGCGCGGGCCATCCCATATTTCTCGGATGAGCGCGTGGCCGGGGTCGGGGGGCCGGCGATCACGCCGGCCAACGATACGTTGCGGCAGGTGTGCAGCGGAGCGGTCTACAACTCTATCTTGGTGACCGGGACGAAGCAATACCGCTATATCCCGGAGCCGGCCCGCGACGTTGAGGAGCTGCCGACATCCAATTTGATCGTTCGCAAGCGCGATCTGTTGCAAGTCGGTGGGTTCGACACGTCGTTTTGGCCGGGCGAGGACACGATCGTCTGTATGAAGCTCACCCGGCAGCTGGCCAAGCGGATTGTCTACGATCCGGACGTGCTGGTCTTCCATCACCGCCGCCCGCTCTTTGGTCCGCACCTGCGGCAAATCCTGCGGTATGCCGAGCACCGGGGGTACTTCGTCCGCCGGTTCCGGGCGCTTGGATTTCGCCTGAGCTATTGCCTCCCGACTATGTTTACGATCGCGGTGGTGTCGGCCGGTCCGGTCGTGCGCCTGTGGCCGGCGACGGCCGCGGCGTACGCGGCGGGCCTCGTGGTCTACGGCGCAATTGCCCTCACGTATGGATTGCGGGCCGGCAATCTCCGCATGTCGGCGCTGATCGTGCTGGGCACCGTGGCGACCCACGTCACGTACGGGATCTATTTTCTAAAGGGCTTGCTGGTCCCCCGGTTGTCCGACGACCGGAGACCGGCATGAAGGATGGCCGATGGCGAGGGCATTGTTGGGTAGTGGCCCTGATCGGGGCGTGGGGCGCTGTCCCGCTGCTCTGGTTTCTGCCGGGGCATTTCATCCATACCACGGACCTCGAGATGCCGATCGGCATGGCGCGATGGCTGGCCATCGCCACCACCTGGAAGAGCCAATGGGGGACCGGCGCGGAGTGGAGCATCAGTCTGCCGACCTTGGTGCCGTATCTGATCCCGGCGATCACGAACTGGATGACGGGATCGCTCTTCTGGGCGCAGCGGATCGAGTTCGTGGCGTGGTTCCTGCTGCCGGGACTCTCCATGTATACCTTGATGGTGTACGTGTCGAAGAGCTGGGCCGCTCGCCTCGTAGCGACCCACCTGTACATGTTCAACCTGGCGCTGGCCTCGCAATGGCCCGGCGGGCAATCGGCGCTGATCGCCTACGCGGTGTTTCCATGGGTCATCCTGTTAATCGTCCGAGGGCTCCGTGCCGCGCGGGCCTGGGGGTTCTACGCCGTGGCGCTGGGGCTGCTCGCCGGCGCCGGGGCCGGCATCGGCGTCAATTTCGCTCAGTCATACGTTTTTGTGCTAGGACTGCTCATCTTGATTGGCTGCTATCTCGTGGCGCACCGCGGGACGCCGGAGGGCTCGCCCATCCGCTGCCTCGCGTTCTTTGGGATCGCCGGGGCGATCGGGTTCGGGTGCAATGCGTTCTGGATGTTGCCGCAGGCGGTGGCGGCCAACATGCGGATCGCCGACACGGCGATCGCCGACATTAAAGGATGGACGGCGGGATGGCTGGAGGGGATCAGCACCAATACCAGTCTCCAGAATGTGCTCCGGATGCAGGGGGATTGGACGTGGTTCCAAGGGTGGAAGGAACCATACGTCACGTACGCCGAGTGGTACCGATCCCATCCCGCCTTCATCGCATTGAGCTGGTTCCCGGCGGCGCTGGCCCTGATCGGCTGCTTGACCACGCGCGGATGGCTGGTGGGTTATAGCGCTTTCACCATGGTCATCGGGCTGGTGCTGTCTACGGGGACCCACCCGCCGTTTCGCCCGCTGTATCTCTGGTGCGCGCAGCACCTCCCGTTGTTTTGGATTGTCCGGAGCCCGTGGTTCAAATTCACGTTGCTGACCAGCATCGGGTACGCGATCCTCGGCGGATTGGGCGCCGGCACGATCAGCCGGTGGGTCCAGCCGTGGTGGCGGGCGCGGATCGGCGACCGGAGGGCCGGCACCGCGGCGGCGTTCGCCGTCGCGGCGGTATTGATCGTCGCGCATACCGTCTACGCGCATCCCCTGGTCTTGGGGCGCATGTTTCCCAAACCGTCCGAACGACGAGAGGTGACGCCGTCTCACGCGATCATCCCGGAACCGGTGATGCAGGCGGCGGCGTGGATTAACCGGACGGCCCCCAATGCCAGGTTCCTCTGCCTGCCGTACCGCGTCAACGGGGCGAGCGTCTATCGCTGGGGATTTTCCGGGCCGGTCCCGATCCTCTATTACTTTACCGATGCGTCATTTTTGTTCAGCTCGTTTTCATGGTTCGCCGCTGATTACGGCAACCGATTGGCCGAAGAGTTTTACGCCGCGCTGTATGATCGGGTGACGCCGGAGGCCGTCACGCTCCTGCGGTTGCTCGGCGTGCAGTACCTCCTGCAGGAAGACGACATCGCCCACGATTACTTTGAGACCCGGGATGACGACCCCGCGTTTATCCGACAGCGGCTGCGCGATCAAACCGGGATTACCCCGGTGGAAACCGTCGGCCCCCGGACCGTCTACGCCGTCTCCAACAGCCGTCCCCTCGTCTACGCCGCCGATCGGCTCGTGGAGATTGTTGGGGCGCACCCGACGCTGGTCCCCCTTCAAGTGAAAGGGCGCAGCGATATCTCCGAAGAACCCGGGGTCCGCAGCGGCATGCTGCCGATGGCGCTGACGGAGCACCTCGATGGGGCCGGGGCGCTGGTCTTCCCCGCCGAGGCGTCGCGCGCCACCGCCGTCTCGTTGCCGATCCACCAGGTCGTCGTGTATAACGGCGCCTCGCTCGAGGCGGCCGCCGCAACCGCATTACAGGCCGAGACAACCGGCCTGACCGTGTTCGTGACGCCGGACTCCTTCACCGAAGATCTGACGGAGGGCCGGCTGCCGCCAACGGTCTGCCGGGTTGCGGAGTGGCCGGCGTTGGGGCCTCTCGAGACGTGGCCGGACAGGACCCGATGGCGTTGGCAAACATACGCCGTGAGCGGCCAGCCGCGCGCGCACCTGGATAACCTGACGGGCCGTTCCCTGACCACGAACATTCAGGTGCCGATTGCCACGTATCGCATCGAACGGGACGTCGAACTGTTCCTCAACGGGACGCGCCTGCGGGCCGAGCGCATCCATCCGGATCAGCCGAGCGTGGTCTTGCTGCGATCGGTGACATTGGCGCCGGGCCGCAATGTCCTCAGTTTTGCGACCCCGCATGCCGCGGTGCTCCGCGGCGGCGAGAATGTCACCTACGCGTTAGGCGACGACGTGCGGGTGGGCACGTTGACGTTGGCGGCCGTCATCGATCTCCCGCGGGCCGGCGCGTACCGGTTCCAACTCCATCCGGCGCCGTGGCCTACGGATCTCCCAGAACCACTGGCCGTCTCCCTGGACGGCCAGCCGATTCCCCTGCGGTACGATTCGCCGCGCGCGGGATTCGTCGGATCAATCACCGCGCCGGCAGCGGGTCCCCATACCGTGCGCATCCAGCATGCCGCAGTGGGGACGCGCTACTTCCTGCACTGTTCGCAACCCGGCGCGGCGCGCGCGCCGGCGCCGGCCACCGTCACGTTCACGCGGCGCGCCCCGACCGACGTCGAGGCGTCGGTCGTCAGCCAAGGGCCTTGCCTGTTGGTGTTCAACGAATCGTACCATCCGGCGTGGGAGGCGAGGGCCCGCGACCCGGCGACCGGCCGTCTTCGGCGGCTGCCGCATTTTCTGGTGAATGGGTTTGCTAACGGCTATTACCTGGATCGCGTCGGCGCCACGCTGGTCACGTTCCGGTTTGCCCTTCAAGACTTGTTTGAGCGAGGGTTGCGGATTTCATCCGGCGTCGCGGCCGTTGCCGTGGTGACACTCCTCGTGGGTCTTGTCCGGCTCCCCCACCGGAGATCTCGATGAGGACGCAACGGCCGCTACGGTACTTGCCGCGGTTTGAAGACAGCCGGCCCGACCTGTATCACGAGCTGGCCTATCACGTGTGCCGGCCCTATCTGGCGGACGGGCGGCTGCTGGATGTGGGCTGTTGGACCGGGGCGTTTGAATCGTTGTTAGAGGGGCCGTCGAAGGCCTTCGGCGTGGACCGCGAGTGGCAGGCGGTGCGCCTGGCCCGGCAGAGGCGGGGCCGGTTTGTGGTCGGGAATATCCAGACCCTGCCGTTCCGTGACGGGCAGTTTCACCTGGCCTTGATGAACTATGTGTTGGAGCACCTCGATCCCGGGAGTGATCGTCAGACCTTGCAGGAGGTCCGTCGCGTGCTGCGCCCCGGCGGCCGCGTGGCGATTCTGGTGCCGCGGCGGCATTGGCTCCACGCGGTGGGGGATGTCGCCCACTGGACGGTCGGACATCGACATTTTCGGGAATATGACGTGCGCGATCTCCTGCAGCGCGCCGGATTCGAAGTAGAGTCTCTGGAAGCGCGAGGTGGATGGCGGGCGGTGCTCAGCATCCCGTGCTTCTATCTGGCGAAATACCTCTTCGGGACGAATCTCTACAAACTGGACCTGGTGAAGCGATGGCTGCATCGGGAGTATGCTGTGCCGCGAGGGTTTCGTGACCTCTTCGTGATCGCCCGGAGGCCGGCATGACGATCGTGTTCTATGGCGCCCGGCAAGCCGGCTGCATCGCCCTGCTGACGCTGCTGGCGAAAGGCCATGCCGTGCCGCTCGTCATCCCGGCGGATGAGCTGGTCGCCGGGCTGGCCGAGCGGCTGGGGTTGCCGGCGGCACGGCCGGTGTCGATCAACGCGCCGGACTCCCTGGAACGGCTTCGGGCGCTGCGGCCGGATCTGCTGGTTTGCTGCCACGGCCCGGAGATTTTCCGGCCGCTGCTCTTGGCGCTGCCACGGCTCGGTTGCGTGAACTTGCACCCGTGCCTGTCCGGGTATCCCGGGGCCCGCGCGGTGGAACGGTTCTTAGCGGCCGGCGGGACGCGGGCTTCCGTCGGTGCGCATCGAATGACCGAGGTCGTGGACGGCGGGCCGGTGCTCGCTGAACAATTCGTCGATGCACGAGGATGCCGAACCCCGGTGGAGATCTACAATCGGCTCTATCCGCTCTATTCGACTGTGCTGGTGGACGCGCTGGCCGCGGCGCAGCCATGACGATTGTCGGTTGGGGGATCGGTCTGGCAGGGGTCGCAATGAGCGCCATCCTCCAAACATGGCCGCGGTGGCGGAATCGCTGGTTCGGCGTGGACACGTGGCGCCACCTCGCCGCGGCCGACCATATTCGCCGCACGGGCCGGGTGTTTGACACGATGCCCGAGCATTATCTGATTGACGCCCCATCGGATTATCCGCCGGTGTTGCGAGTGCTCCTCGCATGGTTGCCGAAACCGGTGGCTGAACGAAGCCAGTGGTGCGCCTCCGCCATGACCGATGCGTGCCACCACGGCCTGGTGTTCGGCCTAGTGTATGCGATGACCGGCCGGCTGGCCGTGGCCGTCGCGGCCCAGGCATGTTACAGCCTCAGTCCCCTGGTGGTTATGGAGAATGCCAGTCTCACCACCCGCCCCCTGTCGTCACTCCTCTTCAGCCTCTCCGTGTTTCCCCTCATAGGATTTCTGGGAACGGGGCAGTGGGGATGGATGGCGATCGCCGCGGCCATGCTGGGAGTGCTCTTGCTGACGCATCGCTTGGCGATTCAGGCGATCGTGGTCTTGGTCCTGGTGATGGCGCTCCTCAGCCGTTCCTGGTGGCCGCTGGCGTACCTGGCGGCCGGCGGCGGCGTGGCCCTGCTGCTGTCTGGGGGGGCGTACCGCCGAGTTCTCTCGGGCCACCTCGCGATGCTGCGCTGTTGGCGCGCGAATATTCGAAACCGATTCGCCCATCAAGTCCGCGGCTTTCCACCCCCTCATCAGAAGGACCCGGATCCCGTCTTTCGTCTCTACCAGGCGATTCGCCGGCTGCCGGCCATGGCGGTCGTCGCCGCCCATCCGGCGCTCCCCTGCGTGTTGGGGGCCTACGGATGGTTGATGTGGCGAGGGGTGTGGGAGGGCGGGGGATTGCCGTCATGGCTGATCGCGTGGTGCGCCGTCTGGGCGGGAACGCTCTGGGTCGCCGGCGTGGCTATTCGACAAATCCCCCCGATTCGATTTTTGGGAGAGGGGGAACGGTACCTGGAGTACGCCAATGCCCCGGCGGCCGTGGTCGGCGCCACGGTCTTCCTGAGCGCGTGGACGTCCCCGGCCGCATCCGGCATCGCGTGGGGACTCCCCGCAGTATTGCTGCTCGGCGGGTTGGCGCCGGCCATCGCCCTGCAGCGCGTGGTGGTCCTCAACGACACCGAACGGTCCGTGACGCCGGCCCTCCGGCGGATCTTCGATCACCTGAACGGCCTCCCCGGCGAGATTCGGCTGCTGACCATGCCGACCTACTTGGCCGATGCCGTGATGTACTTCACGCGCGCCCGCGTCGTGTCCACGGACAACTCGCACGCGCACAATACCCGTTACCCCGGCTTGTGGCCGCGCCTCACCAAACCGCTCTCGGATATTATCGCCCAGTTCCGGGTGAATTACGTGTTGGTCAATGAGAAGTTCGTCACGCTCGCGGAGCTGCAACTAGCCGAGGCCCAGGTCATCCACCGCGCCGATCGCTATTGTCTCCTCCATGTCTGACCGCGCGCGGTTCTGGCGGGGCGCCGCCCTCGTCCTCGGGTTGGGATGGGTGCCGGTGTGGACTTGGTTCCGCGGCGACTGGCTGCTGAAGACGTCGGACATCCGGCTCCCGGTGACGTGGAGCGAATGGGCGCAGTTCCGGTACCTGTGGAACGATCAGCTGGCGGCCGGCGCCGCGGCGCTCTTCGATCGATCGTTGATCCTGTTCCATGGCGTGACGGCGGTGGCCTCCCGCGTGATCGCCGATCTCCCCGTGCTGCAAAAGCTCCAGGTCGCCATCTGGTTCCCCCTGGCGGGGCTGGCCATGTATGCATTGGTCGTTCACCTGGTGCGCGGTCCGGCACGGATCGCCGCCGGCGTGGCGGCGGCCGGCGTCTACCTGTACAACGTCTGGCAGGAACATCTCTGGCTGGGCATGAAACCGCCGCTGATGACCAGCTACGCCATCCTCCCCCTCGTCCTGCTGTGGGCGATCCAAGCAATGGCCGGTCAGCGCTCGCGCCGTCAGGCGGCGTGCTGGATCGTCTTGGTGTCGCTGCCGATCTCGGCCATGGGCAACAACCCGTCCGAGGCGATCGCGATCGCCGGGGTGATGGTCCTCTGCATGCTGGTGGGAATCGCCCGATCGCGCGCGATGGGCCAACCCATCAGCAGCAATCTGGCGTTCGCCGCGGGGACGCTCCTAGCGTGGACCGTTGTGCACAGCTTCTGGTGGCTTCCCCAAGCCGCGGCCGTCTCTGCGTCGATGCAGGATCCCCAGGCCCTGGCGGGCCATCGAGCGGTGGCGTGGCATTGGCTTGAGGGGACCAGCGCGCACACCAGTTTGGCCAACGTCCTCCGGCTCCAGGCCGACTGGACCTGGCGGGATGGGATGGTGGATCCGTATCGCACGTACGCGGCGGCGCTGCTGCGCCACCCGGGATGGCTCACCCTCAGCTGGCTGACGCCGACCATGGCCCTCTACGGCGCTGTGCGCAGCCGGCGCTCGCACGCCCCGCTGTTTATCGGGTTGTCGGTGCTCGGCGTGGTCCTCGCCACGGGCGTGCATCCGCCGTTCCGTCTCCTGTATCGGTGGGCGTTTGACCACCTGCCGTTGTTCTGGGCTGTGCGTTCTCCCTATTATAAGTTTGGGCTTTGGATTTGCCTGGGGTACGCCTTCTTGGTCGGACAGGCCATCGCAGTCTGGGCCGCCCGGCACCCGGAGCGGTGGACCAAGAGCGGGACCGCGCTCGTCATCGCGTTCCTCGGCGCCCAGCTCCTGTACGCCTACCCGTTGGTGACCGGGCGCCTCTTCAGCGACGCTTCAGAACGGACATTTCTGCCGCCGGACCGAATCCGGATTCCCGACTACGCCTATGAGGCGGCGGGATGGCTGGAGCAGCAATCGGCCCCGGGCCGGGTTTTCACGATCCCCGGCGACAGCCCCTGGGTGACCGACTGGGGCTATGCGGGGTTTGGCTCCGTGCTCGGCGATTTGACGACCCGGCCGGTGGTCTATCCGTACGATCCGGCGTTCACCTTGGTAGCGCAGGCCGCGGAGAACAAGAGCCGCCCGCTCGCCAAGCTGGTGGTCCAGGCGATCAACACCGAAGCCACCGAGTCGCTGGGGCGGCTCCTGGGCTTGCTGCAGGTCCGCTATCTCGTTCAGCAGAACGACGTCCGGTACAATTACTACAAGCCCCGCAACATGGTGCACGATAGCCCGGCGTTCATCCGAGGGGTGCTGCGGCGGCAGCGGGACCTGCCGTTGGTCAATACGTTCGGGGCGTGGGATGTGTATGAAGTCCTCGATCCGATGGCCCACATGACGGCGGCGCGCCGGGTCGCGATCGTCTACGGCCCGGTGGAGCTGGCGCTGCCGCTGGCGGATACGGCCCTCCTGGAGCGTCCGGCGCTCGTCTTTGCTGAACAGCAGATCGAGGCCGGCGCGGTGGACCGGTTGTGGCAGCGAGGGATGGTCGGGGCGGTGGTGACGGATGGGCGGCCGCTCCCGGCGCCGGCGGCGGAGCGGCTTCGTGACGGCACACTCCCGCTGTGGGTGATCGCGATGGTGACCCCTGGGGTCGAATACCGGCTCCACGTGCCGAGGGATGGCCATTGGTCGTGCCAGGGACGGCTGTACACGGACACACCGAGCATCCCTCGATCGCCGATGATCCGCGGGCGCCTCGATGGGTCGCCGTGGCAGATGACGCCCGGGGCCTCCACGACCATGACGCTCAACGCCGGGGCGCACGAGATCGCCATGGACGCCCCCAACGGCACGCACGTCACCTTGATTTTCAGTCAGCCGGGCGCGCAACCCTGGGATCCGCGCTTCGTCCCGGTGATCGAGCGGCGCGCGTCACCCGTCGCGTATGATGCCGCGCCGTCCTCGATGGAGCCGGTGGTGCTCATGATGGCGGAATCGGCGCACGCAGGATGGCGCCTGGGGTCGGATGCGGCGGGACGCCCGGTGACGGTGAATGGCTATGCCAACGGGTGGGTGTTGGAGGCGCCGCGCGGGGCATATGCGATTCGCTTCCACCCTCAAGCTGTGGTGCCGTTGGCGACCACGATAGCGATCGTGGGCGTCGTCGCCCTGACCGGGACATTGATCTGGCCGCGCCGGAGACAGCCATGAGTCGCTCGCGCCTGATGGGGTGGACGGTCATCGCGGTGATCGCGGTGGTATTGAGTCCGATCGTGCTGGCGCCGATGACCATGCGGTTCGGAGAAGGCACCGTGTTCTTCGGACATCCGTACGCCGTCATGAAACAGATCCTCTTCGGGTTCCACCGCCTCCCGTTGTGGGATCCGTACCTCGGCGGCGGGGATTCGCTCATCGGCAGCCCCCAGGCCGGTCTTTTCTATCCACCGGCCTGGCTGGTTTGGCTGGCGCCGACCGTGCATGCCGGATTGCGGCTGGTTGTGTACCTGCATTTAGTGGCAGCCGCCGGGGGCGGGTACCTGCTGGCTCGGTGGCTCGGATGTCCCCCGGTGGCCGCCGTTCTGGCCCCCGTCGGCCTCCTGCTCAATGCCAGGATGCTGCATTTCATCCAGGGGGGCGGCGTGCCTGAGCTCTATGCGCTGCCGTGGGCGGTGTGGGGGATCGCCTGTCTCTGGCGTGGGACGACAGAACACCGCCCTGGATTCCTGGTCGCCGCAGGGGCGTGTCTCGCGGCACAGGTGTTGGCCGGCACGACGTACTTGATGCACGGGACGGCGCTGGCGTACGGCCTGCTCCTAGCCGGCGCGGCGTTAATAGAGCCAGTGAAACGGTGGAGGCCACGCCTGGCGCAGCTCTTTCGGCATGGCCTGGCGGTCGTCGTGGTGGCGGCCGGGCTCGCCGCCATCAAATTATTACCGGTCCTGGAATCCACCGTGTTATCAACGAGAGCCGGGTGGACGGTGGATGACTTGGAGCGGACAGGGCAGAACCCTTCTTGGCCGGACTTAGGGCGCGCGGTCGGACAATTTTTCGGCTACCTGCCGCCGGCCTGGTCGCTCTGGGTGAACGGGATCTACCTGGGCTTCGCCGCCGTCGCCTGTGTCACTGCATTCCGCACGGAGGGGTGGCGGGCCCGGCTGACTTTTCTGATGATGGCGTTCATCGCCTGTTGGGCAGCCATGGGGCCGGCTGTGCCGGTAGACCTGTTCGCCGGGCTCTATTACCTGCTCCCTGGGTTCCGGTACTCCAACTATACGGGGCGTGTCCTCTTCGTGTTCCGGCTCGCGCTGCCGGTGCTGGCTGCGTTGGGGGCCGCGTGGGTGTTCCGCGCCCTGGCGAACGCGCGGTCCCGACGGTTCGTGGCCGTTCGATGGGCGGCGGTGGCCGGCATCGCGTTCTGCGTCGGGGCCGCCGCCGCGCCGTTCTACCATGTTCTGCGGCGCCATGACTTCGGGCACGTGCGGCCGATGCCCCCGACCGCGGCGTCGGCCGACGCCGGATCGCTCGGCGAGGCGTTGAGGCGATACGATGCGCAGGGCCAACACCCGGATGACTGGAATCTTCGCTTGGGCGTGGTCGCGCGGTGGCCATCCGCCCAGCCGTTCCGCGTCTACCATGATGGCGGGCGGCTCCCCCAGATCACCCCGTACTCAACGTTCCTCCAGGGGATCGAGCTGGTGATGCCGCTGGACCCGGCCTATTTGCCTCGGTACGGCCTCATCGTCCATTATCATGACCGAGACGATCTTGAGGAGATGGGGCGGCTGTTCACGTTGTTCCGCCTGATGAATGTCCGGTACCTGCTGATGCCCTCGGACCATCTGGTCCGGCACCCGGCCCACACGCGGCTGGTCTACGCGCGACCGGATGCCGAATTGCACGAGTTGACGACATGCCTCCCAAGGGTCTGGATCCCCGATGAGGCGGCGCTGCTGGTCGGCAGCGATGATGCCCCGGACTATAATGCCGTGGAGGCCAAGCTGGTGGTGTATCATCGGGCGTTCGACCCGACGCGCTGGGCGGTGTTCAGCACGTCGCCCGCCCGCCTGGACGGCTTCACGGTGGAGGAACTCGCCCCGTTCCGCGCGGTGTTCTTGACGAGGCCCGGCGTCCGCGAGGTGGCGGACGCCCAGCGGCTCCTGACGGCATACCGCGGGAGTGGGGGTCAGGTCATTCCATTGTTTGTCGCCGGGTTCCGGTATACTATCCCCTACGTGACCGCCAACTCGATGCTCGATCGAATCTTCCCGGCCAAATCGCTGAGTCCTGACTCCGCAGCGGTGGTGGATACCTTGCTGCGCTCACCGCGGGCAACGGATGCGACCCTCCCAGCCACGGTGGCGGTCGAGCGCGCGACGCCCGGCTACTGGCGTTTGCGCGTGGAGACTGAGCGGCCGGTCACGCCGGTGGTCGTGAGCGAGACGCATTTCCCCGGCTGGCACGCGCGCGTGGACAACCACCCGGTCCCGCTCGACATGGCCAACGGGCTGATTCGCGGGGTGCTCGTGCAGGGGACCGGCCGGCACACCGTTGAGTTGTGGTATGCCCCCGTGACGCTGCGGATCGGGGCCGTCGTCACGGCGATCACCGTGCTGGGGATCGCCGTGTGGTGGCGCCGGCGGCGGAGGGCCGCCTGATGTACGTGTTGGGCATCACGGCGCCGGTGTCGTGGAACAGCGCGGCCGCGCTCGTCAACGATGGCCGGCTGGTCGCCGCGGCCGAGGAGGAACGATTCCTGCGGGTCAAACACGCGCCGCGGATCCCGCCGTTGAAGGCGATCGCCTACTGCCTCTCGGCGGCCGGCATCCGGCTGCGGCAGGTGGACTGCCTGGCGGTGGGGTTCGATGGGCCCGTCCCGTATTTCGCAAAGATGGCCGGGGAGGAAGCCCGCGTCGGCCATTTCATCCAAATCCTCGAGTCGGCGGGGGCGACGGCCGAATATCTCATTCAATGGGAAAAACTCCAGCGGGGGCTCCGGCGCCTTGACCCGGAGGCCGGGCCGCGCCGCACAGCGTTTGTCTCGCATCATGTGGCCCATGCCGCCAGCGCATGGCGGGCCTCCGGGTTCCCCGAAGCCAGCGTCGTCACGCTGGACGGCAACGGCGAGGACGACTCCGGCTTGCTGGGGGTGGGGCGGGGGACTCGCCTGCGGCGGCTCCGGAAGATTCGGCTCCACGATTCCCTCGGCGTCGTCTACAGCCATGTCACGGATGCCCTCGGCTTCGTCCACCACAGCGAGGAAGGCAAAACAATGGGGCTGGCGGCGTACGGCCGGCCGATCCATGATTTCCAGGGGTGGGTGTCATTCAATCACGACACCCACCGCGTGGCGCCGAGCTTTGAGCGCCGGTTCCAGCGGACGTTCGGCGCGCCCCGCCGGCCTGGTGAACCGCTCACCGACCGGCACCGCGACTGGGCAGCCTCGGTCCAACGGTTGGTCGAGCGGGCCGGGACCGTCCTGGTGGAGGCGACGGTGCGGAACACCGGGGTGCCCGATGTCTGTTTGGCCGGCGGCGTCGCCTTGAACTGCGACATGAATATGGTGATCCAGGCGCTCCCCTCCGTGCGGCGGCTCTACGTGCAGCCGGCCTCGCATGACGCCGGGACGGCCCTCGGGGCCGCCCTGGAGGTGGCCGCGCAAGCCGGCGCCGCCGGGCCGTTCGTGATGGATCACGCCTACTGGGGCCCCGAATATTCATCTGACGAGATCGAAACCGTGCTGAAGGAATCCAAGGTCTCGTACGAGCGGTGCGACGACATCGCCGATACGGCCGCCGGTTGCCTCGCCCGCGGACAAATTCTCGGATGGTTCCAAGGACGCATGGAGTGGGGTCCCCGGGCGCTGGGTAATCGGAGCATTGTGGCTCATCCCGGGCTACCGGAGATGAAGGATCGCGTCAATGCCGAAGTCAAACACCGCGAATTGTGGCGGCCGTTCGCCCCGTCGCTGTTGGAAGAAGCGGCCGGCGAGTACCTGGCACAGTATCGGGACCCGTGCCCGTTCATGCTGGTCGCCTATCGCGTGAAGCCGTCAAAGGCCGGCGAGCTGGCGGCGGCCACCCACGTGGACGGCACCGTGCGGCCGCAATCGGTCTCCAGCCGGACCAATCCGCTGTACCATCGCTTGATCAGCCGGTTCGCCCAGCGGACCGGCATCCCCGCCGTGCTGAACACCTCGTTCAACGATCGCGGCGAGCCGCTCGTCATGTCCCCGCGCGACGCGCTACGCACCTTTTGGGTGACCGGGCTCGATGCGCTGGCCATCGGCCCGTTCCTGGTCCGCAAGCCGTCCGCCAGGGGCGCGTCATGACGCCTCGAGGAGGAGCCCCCGCCAGGATCGTTGTGACCGGCGGCGCCGGGTTCCTCGGCTCGCATCTGTGCGAGCGGCTGTTGGCTGATGGGCATCGCGTCGTGGCATTGGATATGGCCCCGCCGACCAAGGTTCGCCATCTGCTCGCCCATCCGAAGTTCCGGTTCCTCCGAGGATCGGTGCTGGACACCCCTCTCGTGACCCGAGCCCTACGGGGATGCGACATCGCATTCCATTTCGCGGCGATCGCCGATCCGAAACGTTACGTCGAAGAGCCGCTGGCCACCCTGGACATTGACCTAGCCGGGGCGTTACTGGTCATCCGGCTGGCGGCCCGCGCCCACGCCAAGTTGATTCTGGCTTCGACCTCCGAGGTGTATGGCCGGAACCCTCGCGTCCCGTGGCGGGAGGATGCCGACCGGGTGTTGGGGCCGCCGGCGATCAACCGCTGGTGCTACGCGACCGCGAAGGCCGCGGCCGAGCATTACTGCCTGGCTTACCACCAGCAGCGCGGTCTGTCGTTCGTGACCGTGCGGCTCTTCAACGTATATGGCCCCCGATTGGACGATCTGGGCATGGGGCGGGTGGCGCCACTGATGCTGCACGCGATGCTGCACGGCCAACCGGTCCTGATCCATGGCGACGGCCGGCAGACGCGCAGTTTCGCGTATGTGACGGACGTCGTGGACGGGATCGTGCGGGTAGCGTTCACGCGGGCGGCGGAAAACCAGACGTTCAACGTCGGCAGCGGAGAGGAGATTTCGATCCGCCGGCTGGCCGCGCTGATGGCCGAGGTCGGGGGATTCACGCCGCGCATCCGGATGGTGCCGTACCGCCGGGCGTTCGGCGCCAGCTATGAGGATATTCCGCGGCGCGTGCCGGACACCTCGAAGATCAGGCGGGTCACGGGGTGGGAAGCCACGACCCCGTTGCGGGACGGGTTGCGGCGCACGATTGACTATTACCGGACCCGGATGAGAGCCGGTCATGACTGACGCCGCGATGATCTCCGTAGTTCTGCCGGTCCACAATGAGGCGGGGAATTTGGAGCGCCTCTTCCGGGAGCTGATCGCCGCGATGGAGGGGGTGGGGCGGCCGTTTGAGGTGATCTTCGTGGATGACGTCAGCACCGACGCCAGCCATGCGGTCATCTCCCGCCTGGCTGGCGAGTCCCGCCACCGGATTGTCGTGCTCCGGTTTACCCGCCGGTTCGGCCAGACGGCGGCGCTGGCCGCCGGATTCGACCATGCCCGCGGGGAGATCGTCGTAACCATGGATGCCGACGGCCAGAACGACCCGTCGGATATCCCCCAGCTTCTGCGGCCTTTGGAGGAGGGCTGCGACGTCGTCAGCGGCTGGCGCGTGAAGCGGGCGGGCGCTTGGTTCAGCCGGCGCCTGCCCTCTCAGGCCGCCAATGCCATCACCCGGCGGCTCTTCGGCGTGCCGGTGCACGACATCGGGTGCACGTTGAAGGCGTACCGGCGGCAGGTGCTGACGCAGATTCATCTCTCGGGCGAACAACACCGCTTCTTGCCGATCTTGGCCGCCTGGGTCGGCGCGCGCGTGACGGAAGTGCCGGTGCGCGATCGGGTCCGCGGCCACGGCGCCTCGAAGTACGGCCTCGGAAGGACGATCAAAGTCCTGTTGGATTTGATGACCTTGAAATTCCTCGTCTCGTTCGGCTCCCGGCCCGGCTATGTGTTTGGGGTCGTCGGGCTCCTGCTGACCGCGGCCGGTCTCGGGCTGGCCGGGATGATCGCCCTTCGAGTCGCCCTGTGGGGCGGGAGCTGGATCAGCCCCGCGATCTTTCTCATGGCGATCACCCTCGTCTGCGGCGTGCAGTGCATGTTGATGGGCCTGCTGGCGGAATTCACGATCCGGATTTACCAGGAGCTCTCCCGCCGGCCGTTGTACCTGATCCGCCGCGACGCCCCGGCGAGGGAATGACGCATGTGCGGCATCTGCGGCGTCGCTGATTTCGATGGGCTCCCCCCTGAGGACCTACCGGCCGTCGAGCAAATGCGGGAGGCGATGCGGCATCGGGGGCCGGACGACGCCGGCGTCTACCACGATCCGTCCGCGGCGCTGGGCGTCCGCCGGCTCAGCGTGATTGACGTGGCTGGCGGCCACCAGCCGTTGGCCAACGAAGACCAGACGGTCTGGGCGGTCCTCAACGGGGAAATCTACAATTACCGCGTCCTCCGGGAGGAACTGGAGAACCAAGGCCACCGGTTTGCCACCCGTTCGGACACGGAAGTCGTCGTCCATCTCTACGAGACGCACGGCGACCGGTTCGTCGAGCGCTTGCAAGGCATGTTCGGACTCGCGATTTGGGACGGCCGACGCCGGCGCCTCCTCCTCGCCCGCGACCGCATCGGCATCAAGCCGCTGTACTATGCCGCGATCGGCCGGCGCTTGTTGTTCGCCTCAGAGCTCAAGGCGTTGTGGCGGCATCCCCAGATTACCCGAGAGGTGGATCTCGTCGCGTTGGACGCGTACCTCCAGCAAGGCTATATCCCGGCGCCGCGCTCCATCATTCAACGCGTCTCCAAACTCCTGCCGGGGCACCTCCTGACGGCCGACGCCGAGGGCCATCGGTTGACACGGTACTGGGAGCTTCCCGAGCCGACGGTCGCAACTCGCCTATCCCTGCCCGACGTCGAAACACAGTTACGCGACCTTGCGGCCAATGCGGTGCGCTCCCATCTCGTCAGCGATGTCCCCGTCGGCGTGCTGCTGAGCGGGGGGTTGGATTCCACCTGGGTGCTGGCGTTGGCGGCCCGCCATGCCGCCCGCCCGCTGCCGGCGTTCACGATCGGGTTTGAGGACCCCAGCTTTGATGAGACGGCCTCGGCGGCGCTGGCGGCCAACGCGTTCGGGGTCCCGCACGTGGTCGAGCGGCTCACCCCCGCCGCCACGCTCGGCGCGCTGACCGCAGTGGTCGGCGCGATGGATGAGCCGTTGGCGGACCCGTCGCTGGTACCGACCTGGCACCTTGCCCGCTTAGCCCGGACGCAGGTGACGGTGGCGCTGGGCGGCGACGGGGGGGACGAGCTGTTCGGCGGGTACCCGACGTATCCCGCCCACCGGATGGCCGAGCGCTACCAGCGGTTGCCGGGGGTTGTCCGAGAACGCTGGATTCCACGATGGGTCGGCCGGTTGCCGGTGTCGCACCGTAATTTCAGCGCAGACTTTGTGGCGCGCCGTTTCGTGCAGGGGGCGTCCTTGCCGACGGCGGACCGCCACTACGCATGGATGGGATTGCTGGAGGCCGGCGAGCGGGAGCGGCTCTGGCGGCCCGCGCATGGCACGGCGGTGCTGGAAGGGGATGCATGGCCCCGGGAGCCGATCGCGGACCACGGAGATCCGGCGGATGCCGCCATGCGGTTAGACCTGCATACCTACCTGGTGGACGATCTCTTGGCCAAGGCGGATCGCATGAGCATGGCGCACGGATTGGAGCTGCGCGTGCCGTTGTTGGATACCGCGCTCGTGGAATTCGCCGCGCGGCTGCCGGCGTCGCAGAAGCTTCGGGGGTTTCAGACCAAATGGCTGATCCGCCGGGCGCTGCGCGGGCTGGCGCCGACCGCACTGTCCCGTCGTCCCAAAAAGGGATTTGGGATCCCAGTCGCCGCCTGGCTCTGCGGGCCGCTCCGGGCGTTGGCCGAGGAACAGCTCGCGCCGGCGCGGCTGACGCGCCGAGGGTGGTGGGACCCGGCGCGGGTCCAGCAACTGCTGCAAGACCATTGGGCCCGGCGGCGCAATCATGGACGGCTCCTGTGGGCCTTGCTGATGTTTGAGCTGTGGTGCGAGCGGCATCTGGAAGGGACCGATGTCTCCTGACGCAGCGGGGCTGCCGCAGGTGAGCGTCGTGCTGCCGGCGTTCAACGAGGCGTTGGCCATCGCCCATGTGGTGCGGGACGTCCGCGCGGCAATGGACCGCACCCCCTATCCATACGAGATCGTGGTGGTGGACGACGGGTCGACTGATGGCACGGCCTTGGCCGCCGAAGCCGAAGGGGCGCGCGTGGTCCGGCGCCCATGCCGCGGGGGCTCGGGCGCCGCGCGGAAGCTCGGGATCGTGGCGAGCCGCGGCCCCATTGTCGTGATGCTTGACGCCGATGGGTCCTATGACCCGTCGGTGCTCCCGGAGATGCTGCGTTATTTCCCCGATTACGATCAGGTCAATGGCGCCCGGACGCGCGAGATGGGCGCCGCCCGGCTGCTGCGCATCCCGGCCAAATGGGTCTTGCGGCAATTGGCCTGCTACCTGACCCGCGCCGCGATTCCCGATTTGAACACGGGACTCAAGGCGTGCAAGCGGGATCTGGCGCTGCGGTATCTTTGGGTATTGCCCAATGGGTTCTCCTGCGTCACGAGTCTCACGCTGGCGTTCTTGATGAACGGCCATCCGGTGAAGTACATTCCCGCCGTCTACCGCCCCCGCATCGGGCGCTCGAAGTTCCACCCGATCCGGGATACGGCGGCGTATCTAGGGACGATCATCCGGATGACGATCTATTTCGCCCCTCTCAGGGTGCTGGGCCCGCTCGCCGCCGTCCTGTTCATGGCATGGGGGATCAAGTCGTACTACAGCCTGACGCTCACGGGGTCGCTGCAGGAATCAGACATCATCCTCATCATGCTGGCCGTGCTGATCGCCGCAGTGGGGATCATCGCGGATCTCATCGTGGCGCAGCGGCATCGATGACAGGGGACGGGTATTGGCGGGCCGGCCTCTCCGATCTCCCCCGCTTGATCGAATCGTGCGACCGGGATCCGTTCAGCCCGACCTACGGGTGCTTTGACCGCGGGTATTGGCATTACCGGACCAGCGAGTTTCCGAGTGGGATGTTTCAGGAAGCGGTCTTGGCGCTGGCGATCGCGTATCGGACGGACCGTCCGGAGAACCCGTACCACCAGCAAGCCCGGGTGCGGGAATTGGTGGGAGCCGGGATCCGGTTCGCGGCGAAGGCGTCGCATGCCGACGGGTCGTGCGACGATTATTTTCCATACGAGCGCGCGGCCGGGGCGGCCGCGTTCTCCCTGTACGCCTGCACGGAGGCGCACCGGCTGCTCGATCTGCCGGTTGATGCGATCACCCTCGACTTTTTCAAACGCCGGGGGCGCTACCTCGCGCGCACGGGATCTCGAGAATCCGGCACGTTGTCAAACCATCTCGCCCTGATGGCGCTGGCGCTCCGCAATGTGGTCCTCCTCACGCGCGATCCGTGGTTCGAGCGCCAGTCGAACCGCCTGCTTGATCGGGTATTGGCCCTGCAAGATCCTGAAGGGTGGTTCCCGGAGTATGAAGGGTGCGATCCGGGCTATCTGAGCTTCACCATTGATTTTCTGGCCAAGCTCGGCCAAAAAGGCGTGGACCGCGTGCGGGAACCGGTCACGAACGCGATCCGATTCGCCGCCCACTTCATGCACCCCGATGGCAGTTACGGCGGGGAATACGGCAGCCGGAATACGTGCCACGTGCTCCCGCACGGCCTGGAGCTCATGGCCCGGCACGTCCCGGAGGCGGCGCGGATGAGCGAGCGCCACCTCGAACGCCTGGCGCGCGGGATGCCGAAGGGCGTGCAGGATGACCGGGGATTCGCCCATTACAGCGCCAATCTTCTTCAGGCCGCCTGTGATTGGACTGTGGATCGGTCGGCAGGGACGCTGCCGTGCGAGCAAGCCATTGAGCGGTATTTCCCCCGCGCGGGGCTCTGGGTGGCCGGCGACGGCCACGACTATGCGGTCGTGTCCACCCGCAAAGGGGGCGTCGCCAAGGTGTTTCGGCGCGGCGTCCTGGCCCACGCGGACTGCGGCATCACGGGGCGGACGCAGGCCGGCGCGCGGTTCACCTCGCAGATCGCGGGGGCGTCGTCCTACCGCCAGGAAGGACCGATGCGGATCATCGAAGGGGGATGCGCGGTCCATCGCGACCTCCGGTTTTCGCCAGAGACACAGTTCGCATTTCGCGCGTTCCTGCTGGTGGTCGGCCGCTTCCTCCCCGCGAACGCCACGCGGCGGTGGCTGCAGGAATTGGGGATTCTCCCGCGCCGCCGGCAGATGCCGCTCCGATACCGCAAGTGCTTCGTCGGCGCCGTGCCGACCGCCGTCAAATGGGAGTTCTGGCTTGACGACCGATGGACGCGGCTTAAGACGCTGGCGGTCATGTCGAGCGCCACCTACATGTACGTGGCCACGAGCCGGCCGTACCAGCCGAGCGATCTGTATCCCTGGCGGGATCTCAGCCACCTGCTGCCGGCGCTGAACGAACGACGCCACGCCTCGTGCGAATACCCTCTACCGTGACTGAACGTCCCCTTCCGGCCGTGTTACAATCACAAGCTATGTCTAGCGAGGCACAGCGCATGACGATTCGAGAACGGTGGGTCCTGTGGAGCATCGTTGCCGTAACGGCGGTTTTGCTGAGCCCGCTGGTGATGGTCTCCCCCGATACGTTGTTTGGAGAATCCCAGGCGTTTGTCGGGTATCCCTACCTGGTCGCCAAGCATCTGGTATTCACCCTGCACGACCTCCCGCTGTGGAACCCATTCAGCGGCGCCGGGGAACCGTTGCTGGAGTATCCGCTGGCCGGACAGTTTTATCCACCGATGTGGCTGACATTTCTGTTCACCCACGATACGCTCGCGATCCGTTGGATGGCCTATCTCCATCTGTTGGCCGCGGCGGCCGGCGCCTACACCCTCGCGCGGTGGGTCGGGGCCTCCCGCCTGGCGGCGTGCCTTGTCCCCACCGGCTACTTGTTCAACCCTTGGGTGACTCAACAATTGGCCAACGGCGTCGTCCAGACGTTCTACGCAATGGCGCTGACCCCATGGGGGCTGGCCTGCCTGTGGCGGGGCGCCATGCGGGATGACCGCCGGTGGCTGTTGGGGTCAGCCATCTGCCTGGCCGGCCAGATCCTGGCCGGCACAACGTACGAGATGCAGTTTACCCTTCTCGCCTCGGCCATCATCATCGCGTTGGCCGCCGCCACCGCCGAGCGGCCGTGGCCCCTGCGGGTCTGGCAGATGATCCGCCATGTCTGCTGGGTGTTCGGGTTCGCCGCGGGAGTGGGGGCGATCAAGCTGTTGCCAATCCTGCAGTATGCCCCGTACACGACCCGGACCCGCTTCGACATTGAGGTGCTCGAGTGGGTCGGCATGGAATACGGCGGCTTCACCACTTGGCCGGAAATCGGCCGGCTGATCACGCAGTTCTTCGGCCCTCAACCCTCGTGGCTCGGAGGGTGGGTGAACATCGCGTATGCGGCGGCGGTCCTCTGGCTGGCGTGGTCGGCTCGGCGGCCGTCCCCGTTCCGGCGCCCGGCGCTGATCTTCGGCGCGCTGACCGTTCTGGTCGGGTGGATCGCGATGGGTCCGCGGGCGCCGCTGGATTTGTTCGAGGTGTTGTGCCGGGTGATGCCGAACTTCCGGTACACGCCGTATGCCGACCGCGTGCTAAGCATCGCATACCTGACATTCCCGCTCCTGGCGGCGCTGGGGGTAACCCAGGCGCAGGGAGGGGCTCAACAACCGGAGTGGACAGGATGAGGCGGTGGGTCACGTCCCTGGGCGCCGCCACGCTCGCCGCCGCCGCCGCGTGCGTGGTCATCCCCCGGCAAGTGTATCTCGCGCGGTACCCGTACCAACGGTTCGTGCCGGGGACAGGGTGGAACGCCGTGCTGGCCGGCTTGGCGCGTCAGCACGGCGCCGATACCTTCCGCGTGTATAACGGGGACGTCCCCGAGACTATCTATCCGTACACGGCGTTCCGGAGCGGCTATGACGTCATGATGTTTTCGACGCACAGCGGGTTCGCCCCCCGGTATCATCATTCCCCGTCGTTCCATAATCTCCAGGACCCGGAAGAGCTGGCGCGGAGCCTCAAGATTTTCCGCATCCTCAACGCGCGCTACCTCCTCGCGCGCCCCTCGATGCGGGACTTCGCCAGCCCGCAGACCCGCGTCGTGCGGCGGGACGGCGACCTCACGCTGTACGAGCTGACGTCGTGGCTCCCTCGGGCTTGGACCCCGTCGCGAGCCGCCTTGCTCATCGGCAAAGACCAAGAGTACGATTGGAATGGTACGGAGGCCCGCCTGGCGCTTTTCCATCCTGTGTTCGATCCGGCGCAGTGGGCCATATTCCGAAGCCCAGTGGATATGCTGGATTTGCTGACCGTGGAGGATCTCCAGCCATTTCAGGCGGTCCTGTTGGCCAGACCGAGGGCGTGGAATCGGGAGAAGGTCGAGGCGTTATTAGACGCGTACCGAGCCGGCGGCGGCCGCGTCATTGAACTGGCGTACAGCGGCTACCGCTATTCCCAACCGGGGCTCGTAACGCACTCGATCACGACCGACTATTTTGCCGCGAAACGCCTCTCGTCGGACAGCCGGGATCAGCTCGCCGAACTATTCGCGACCCCCGACGTCACGCCCGCCCCGGCCCGCGTCGAAATCGTGGCCCAAGAACCCAGCCGGTGGCGGTTCCGCGTGACCACGCAGGCCGGCGTCACGCCAGTGGTGGTCAGCGCCACTTATTTCCCCGGGTGGAAGGCCACCGTGAACGGGCGCCCGGCGACGCTCTACATGGCGGACGGCATTATTCGGGGCCTCCTCGTGCGGGGCCGCGGTGAACACACCGTGGAATTGCGATATCAACCGGTCGTGTTTTGGCAAGGGTTGGGCATTACAGTCGTGACGATTGGACTAGTCGTGATTGTCCTGCGGCGCCCGAGGAGCATCTAGCATGGGCGCGATGACGTGGCGGTGGTGGGCCGGGTTGGCCGCGGCGGCGGCGATCGGCGCGTACGCCGCCGTGGGATTGGACGCCCCCTCCGGTTTCACCCCATGGGTCTCGGAGCTCGATCTGTCCCGGCGCGCCGTGGCTGAATCGTCGGTCTCTGGGGCTGAGATTCTGGTGCGCAACCCCAAATACCCGGCGGTCGTGGACGTGATGGACCGTGGCGGCCCAGTGCAAGTCGTCGTCCCGCTGCCGCGCCGCGGGTCGTACGTGGCCAAGATGAAACTGGCGTTCGGCGCCGGCGGGCAAGCGGCGGAGATCCACTGGAACGGTGAGCGGCTCACCACCGTCCACGGCGCCCACGGCGGCCGCGCCGAGAAGTTTCTCGTCCAGGTGCCCGCCGGCGTCACGCGGCCCGGCGATAACGTCGTGACCTTCCTGAACAGCGGGACGCCGAAGACTGTGCGGCACGAGCAAATCAAGCTGACCAACTACCGGGCGCCGATTGTGGAGCGGGCGGGGTATCTGCTATTCCAAGATCCCTCAGAGCGCCGGATCTCGGCGCCGGTCGCCGCCTGGCTCTGTCGTTGGGGGCTCTTGCTCGGCGCGTGGATGGCCGGGACGCTCGCGGCGGCGCGCCTCCTGGGCTGGGCGCTGGCGGCGCCGGCGGCTGGCGGGGTGGCGTGGGTCGCCGGCATCGCGCTGATGATGCTGCACGGACTGTCGTGGGTGACCGAATACCGCATCGTCCTGCTGTCGGGTTGGTCGCTGCGGCTTCCCCTCGCGCTATGGGGCGGCCTGGTCGGGACGTTCGCAATGGTCGTGCTCGTCATTCGGGGCCTCCTCAGCTTCATCCGTCGGTGCCGAACCGCGTTCCCGAAATGGTACGACTCCCTGGTGGTGGGACGGCAGCTCAGCGCCCCGAAGGGTTTCCGAGGCGCTCGCACAGCAATGGCCGACTCGCGCAGGATCGGCTGGCGTCGCGTACGCGAGGGCGCAGGGATCGTCTGGGGCGTGATGCGGTGGCTGGCGCGGCGGGCGGCGCTGGCGATCGCGCGCGCCGCGTGGTGGATCATCAGCCGGGCGATCCCCATCGCGCTGTTGGCGTTCCTGCGGTGGGTGTGGCGGCGCCAATCGGCGTCCGGGTATCTGACGATCTTTGCGTGGTTGCTGGCCGCTTCCTGGCTGAGCCGCTGGCTGCGATGGACAGCATGGGCGACACCATTCGAAGACGCCGCATGGGTAGCCATCCTGATCAGTGTCACCCTGTATGCGTGGCGGGCCTTGCGCGATGGAGACGAGATGTCCACCGAACACGATGCCACGCGCTAACGCGGCAGCCGCCGCTTGGAAATGGCCGCTCGGCCTCATCGCGCTCTTCGCAGGCCTCGCCTGGTGGATGACCGCCCCGCTGGGGTGGAATCTCGGCCGCGTCCTGGTCTATTACGGCAGCCCGGGCGACGCGATGTTTGGGATCGTCAACGTGTGGATGCATCAACAAGCTTGGGTGGCCCCTCATCAGAGTCTGATCGCTCCGGCCTGGATGTGGGGGCTTGAGCCGATGCTGGAAGTGTGTCTCCTGGCGTTGAGCGTCGCGATGCACGAGGTCTTCGCCTACAATCTCCTCCTATGGCTAAGCTTCCCCATGGCCGGCTTGAGCATGTATCTGCTGTGCCGGTCGCTCACCGGCGACCGGGCCGCCAGCGTGGTGGCCGGCGTGGCGTATGCCTTCTGTCCTTATCATTTCGCCCACACGACCCAATTGAGCTTGGCGTCGATCCAATGGCTGCCGCTGATTCCGTGGAGCCTGTGGCGTTGGGTGGAGCGGCCGAGCCGCGGGCGCTGGCTGGCGTGCGCGGGTCTCGCGGTCTGGGCGGGCTCCTGGAATCCACATTATGGATTGTTCACGTTCCTGCTGCTGGGCGTGCTGGGCGCGGGGCTCGCGTGGCCTGACCCGGCGCGCCGGCGCGGGTGGCTGGGCCTCCTCGGCGTCACCGGCGCGGCAGGCCTCGCCGTCCTGTGGTCTGGACTCAGGCCCGGCGGCGTCCATCCGCTGACGCTGACGTGGGGGCTGAAGGACCTCTTCGTGTACTCGGCGAAACCGTGGGATTACTTGGCGCCGTCGCCGTATCATCCGTGGTGGGGCGATGCCGTGGCGCCATTCGTTCGATCCCATTGGTACGGCAGCAATGTGGTGGAGCAAACGCTGTTTCTCGGCTACGGCGTCATCGCGCTGGCCGTCGTCGGACTGTTCCGCGGCGCCCGGACGCCGCAGGAGGCGCGCGTCATCCGATGGATGGCCGGGGCCAGCGTCATCGCCTTGCTGTGCTCGGCGCCGCCATTCGTGCCGCTCGGATCATTTCAGATCATCAACAATACCGTCGTCGCGCCCGCCAAGGTGTATTTCCCGTCGTTCCTCCTGCAGCACCTCCTGCCGTGGCTGAGGGTCTACGCGCGATTCGGGCTCGTTGTAATGCTCGCCGCGGCCGTGCTCGCCGCGTTTGGTGTCAGGGCATTGCTGGAGCCGATCCGACGCGTGTGGGTCCATCGGGCGATCGCATGGGGGCTCGGTGGGGTGATCTTGATCGAGTTCCTACCGGGCCTGCAGGTACGGGACGTGTCGCGGGTCCCGCCCGTCTATGCCTGGTTGGCCCAGGAACCGGGTGGGGGCACCGTCGTGGAATATCCGTGGCGCGGGATCGATACCGATGTACATGCCGAGTACATGTTTTGGTCTCGCCTCCACCGCAAGCCGCTATTGAACGATGGGCCGCTTCCGGATCGCGCCTGGGCGGACCCCGGCAGCCCGGCAGTGCGTCGCCAACTTGCGGCCGCGGGGGTACGGTACATTATCGTCCACCCGGCATGGTACGCTCGGCCAATCAGCGCTGCTCCCGCTGTCATCTCCCTCTTCGGTGTGACCTATCACGTGCCGAACCGTCACGCATGGGAACCGAGAACGCCACCGACCTTGACGTTGCAGAACGGCTGGGAGCTCATCGGCCGGTTCGACGACGCAACCCTTTATCAGGTAGCCATTGGTTACTGAGCCGCCGCCGGACGTGTCCATTATTATCGCGCACCTCGACGATCTCGGGATGCTCCAGACTTGTGTGGAGACTGTGGCGCGGTTGAGCGGGCCGTCGTTCGAGGTGATCTTGGTGGATAATGGTTCCCACGACGGCACCGCGGAATGGGCGGCCCGCTGCCGGCCGGATATCCGGTTGATCCGCAACACAGAGAATCTCGGGTTCGCGCCGGCCGCCAATCAAGGGGCTCGCATCGCCCGAGGACGCTATCTCCTCTTTCTGAACGATGACACGACCGTGCCGCCGGACCTCTTGGAACGGCTGGTGGCCCCATTGGAAGCGGACCCGACGATCGGCTCGTGCCAGCCGAAAATCTTTTGGATGGGTCGGCCTGGCGAGCTGGACTCTCTCGGCGAGTTTCCCACCTGGACCGGGTTCCTCCAGCATGACGGGCACAGGGGGCGCGACGTCGGGACCGATCCGCGCGCCGTCGTGGAGATCTTCAGCCCCAAAGGGGCCTGCCTGCTGGTTCGCCGCGACGTGTTCGAGCGGGTCGGGGGGTTTGACGATGCATTCTTCGCATATTGCGAGGAAACCGATCTGGCGTGGCGGATCCAGTTGGCCGGGTTCCGTATCGTGCTGGTTCCCGGGGCCGGCATGGAGCACCGAGTGGGGCATACGACGACTCGGACCTTGCCGTTCAGTGTCATCCAATTCCACTCCCACAAAAACCGGTTCGCGATGTACCTCAAGAATCTGGGCGGGCCGCTGCTCTGTTACGTCTTGCTCGTCAATGGGACGCTGACCGCCGCGCTTGCGGCAGCCGCGCTGTTGTGCGGAAAACTCGGGCGGGCCGGCGCGATTGGCCGCGCCTGGTGGTGGAATGTCCGGCACCTCGCGGCCACGTGGCGGAAACGCCGCATCGTGCAACGGCAGATCCGCCGGCGCTCGGATCGGCAAATCCTCCAGCCGTTCCTGCGTCCCGCAACCTGGGATCGGGCCTGGCGGGGCGGCCTGCTCTGGTATGTGAAGGCCGAGGAGAAGCGTTCGTGAGCGCGCTGATCCGGCGCGGCGGCTTCTGGATCTTTCTGATTGGTCTCACGCCGTTATTGTGGTTCGTGGACGGCACGCTGGTCACCGGCGGGGACCACGTGTTCCCGCTGGACCCTGGCGGATTCTTCCTCAACCGGCTGAACGTATGGGACCACCGGCTCGGCGCCGGCAGCCCATCCGCCATTTACGCCACGTCGCTCATCTATCATGGAATCCAGGCCCTGGTGGCCCGATCTGGGGCGTCGCTGCTCAATGTCCAGCGGATCACGTACGTGCTGTGGTTCATGGGCTTGGCGGCGTCCGCCTACGGTCTCGTGTGGGCGCTCCAACGGGCCCGCCGGGAACCGATGATGCCGGCGGCCGGGGTGATCGCCGCCCTGATCTACACCTACAACCCCGTGATGTTCAACGTCTGGGAGGGGGGCAAGGCCGGAGAGCTGTCCGCCGGGGTCGGCCTTCCCCTGGTCCTGGCCGTGCTCATTCTGGCGTTCCATGGTCTCGTCGCCCCGCGGCGCGCGGCCGCCGGGCTGGGGCTGATCGCCGTCTTCGCCTCGGAGTGGGGCTCCCCGCCGATTCTCGGCATGGTGCTCCTGGTCGTCGGTAGCTATACGGCCTGTTCGGTGGTGCATCAGTGGCGAACGGCGGGACGCCAAGGCGTTGGGCGAGTGGCCGCGACCGTGGGGTGGGGCCTGCCGGTCGTCGTGGCCTGCTCCGCCTTCTGGTGGTGGCCATTGTTCCTCGAGACGGCGACCCGCTTCGGCGTCCAGCATACGGGCGTGGCGGCACTAAGCAATCTGGGAACGGTCGGGATGGATAACTGGCTGGAAGGGATCAGCCGCCACACCAGCCTGTTTAACGTGATGCGCCTGCAAGGCCTGTGGGATTGGTATGAGGGGGCCGGCAGCGAGCCGTACGTGGCGTATGCGATGCACTACTTCCGCAACCCGCTGCTGCTCGGCGTCGGCGTGGCGCTGCCGGTGGCCGCCTATGGAGCGGTGTTGCTGACACGGGATTTTCACACACGGTGGTGCGCGGTGATGGCCGCCTTCATGACGGTCCTGGCCTGCGGGGCGCATCCGCCGACCGGAGGGGTGTATCTGTGGCTGGCCCATCACATCCCTGGGTTCGCGGCGTTTCGCTCGCCGTTCTATAAATTCGGCCTCGCGCTGGTCATTTTGTACGCCTGCCTCGTGAGCGTCACGGTCCGCGAACTGTGCCGTCGCTGGCCCGCGCGCCGGCGATGGCTGATCGGCGGGTGCGCCGGCGCGGTCGTGATGGCCGGGTTCCCGATGCTGACCGGCGCAATCTTTCCGCGTCACGACCCGACCGTGCTGAGCTCTCTGAAAATTTCGGTGCCCGCCTATGTGTACGAGGCGGCCGCCTGGCTGGCGCGCGACGCGAAACCGGGGCGCATCCTGTCGCTGCCGGAGCAATCGTCCGACAGCTATACCTGGGGATTCGCCTCCACGCTCCATCTCTTGAATTATCTGAGCGATCGGTCCGTGCTGTTCGCCTCGCCGATGGCGGACACCCGGTACCTGGAGCACGGCGACCAACTGCTGCGACAGCTCATGACGGATGGGCTACTCCGGGGCGATGCCACCCCCGTGGCGCAGATCGCGCACCGCCTCGGCGTCCGGTACCTGCTGGTCCGCCGCGACAGCACTCGGGACCTCGCGGGCCGGTCGGACGCCGCCGAGCAGCTCGAAGCGAGACTGCGCGCCTGCCGAGGGGTCCGCCTGAGCCGCACTTTCGGCCACTGGGCATTTTACGAAGTAGATGGGAACCCGGCCCCTCACGTGGAGTTGGTTCCGACCACCGAGTTGCTGACCGGGTCGCTGGAAGCGATGCTGCCGCTCGCGACCCAGGGGGCGCTCTCCACCGCGCCGGTCTTCCTGAAAGCGCAGGCCATAGACCCGGCCCGCTATGACCAGCTCCCGATCACCGGCATCACGTGGTTCAACGCGCAGGCCGGCGACACGCTGCTGCAACAGGTCGAAGGCATCATCCGTGTGCCGATCGTTCAGAACCATCGGCAGACATTCTTCGTGCCGGTCTCGAAAGATTACTTCGTGGGGGCCGCGCGCTACCTCGATGCCGGATCGGCCATGCCGCTGCAGCTGCTCGTGGACGATCGGATCGTCGCGGTCCAGGGGTCCGAGCCGTGGTTCCCACCGGCCGAGGGGTGGCGGAATTACGGGGTCTACCACCTCTCGCGCGGGACGCATACCGTCAACGCCGTCGGGTTCTCTGCCTGGAACGCGCCCCCCACGACCATCATGGTCGTGCCGGTGGATGAGCTGGCCGCCCGAATGGCGGACTGGATCCCTTGGTGGCAAGCGCCCGATCATGCGCTGCGTTGGATCTTCTCTCCCGACATTATGGAAACCACGCTGGAGCCGGACCCCCAGTCCGCTCCGATGGTGACTATGGCCGATACCGCCGCGCGTTTGCCGCTGGGGTCACCGGGGGCCGATCCGTGGCGGGCGATCATCGGCGGCGGGCCGCACTGGTATCTGGTGAATGACGCGCCCGGCCCGGTGCGCTGCGCGATGTCGTTCCGCGTGCTGTCGCCGGGGATCGAACGGGATCTCACGCTGAATGTCGGCGCGCCGCCGTCGCCCATGCGCGTCCTGCACGCCGTCGGCTCGAAAGCACAGCCGGTCGTGGTCGATGACCTCATAGTCAATCCCGGCCTGACGCCGGTCGAGCTGTACACGCCGTCCACGGCGACCGCCAGCCCAATCCTGGGGTCGGACGGCCGGTATCTCAGCGGGACATTCTTGGTGAGCCCGGTCCAGGTCGGGCAGGCCGTGCGGAGCGTGGCCGTGTACATCCCGCGCCGCGACCAGTACGGCATCCAGCTCATCGCGATGGCCGGCCTTGACCCGTCTCCCCCCCAGCTGCGTCTTGGTCAACAAGCGCTCGTGATGACCAAAACCCCATGGGGATGGACGACGGCTCAGCCGTTGACGCTCGACCCCGGCCATTGCATCCTCACGATCGACACGCCGATCGCCCGCTCGGCGTGCATCCAAGTGGCGAGCACGGCGAAGCCCCCGGCGCCGCCGATGCCGCTGGCGGCCTCGAAGGACTCCGCGACCTCCTATCGTGCCGAGGTGGTCCGCGCGGAACCCACCGGGGCATTCCTGGTCCTCCGTGACGCCTATCATCCGGCCTGGGAGCTGACCACGCGGTTCGACACGCAATCCATCGCCATGGAGGCGCACTGGGAAGCCGACGGGTTCTCGAATGCCTGGTGGGTACCCACGCTGGCGCCGCCGCAGCGCCTGGACCTGCGCTACACGATTCAAACCCGCTTCCGACGCGCCGCGGGTCTCTCCGCCGTCACCCTGTTGGGATGCGTCCTCCTCCTGCTGGCGCCGCACCGGCAGAGACCTCGCCGCCCCGGCCCTCCATGACGCCGTGGCGCTACGATGCGGTCGTCGTGATCCACCGCGTCCTGATTGACTCGCAGCCAAAACCCGGCGGCCTCGATCGCGTGCTGGACCTGCTGGCCGGACAGGGATGGCGGTTGGGGATCGTAGAGCATCCGTTGGACGCCTGCGGCCCGTCATCGCTCCGTTACCGCGATGGCGGCGCTGAGCGCCCGGTCCTTCAGGGGCTAGCGTGGTGCCGATGGCCCCTGCTGCGCTGGACGCTGGAACCGGCGTGGACGGTTTGGGCCGTCCGGCGCGCGTTCGCGCCGTCTCCGCGGGCCGTCGCCCTGTGCGCCGACCCGCTGAATGCCGTCGCGGGGTGGGGATTGCAGCGCCTCGGCGTGGTCCAAGCGTTCGCATTCCACATCGCCGATTTTTCAACCCGGCGGTTCGGGCAGCCCTGGCTGGACGCGCTCTACCTGCGCCTGTTCCGCTTCGTCGCGCGGCGCGCCCGCGTTGTCACGGCGGTCTCTCAGCGGATCATGGAGTACCTGCAGGCGATCCCAGGCCTCGATGCCCGGCGCGTTCTGCGGTTTCCCAACTCCCCCGTCACCGGCGAGATGACCGTCCAGCCAATCGGCGAGCGGCAGCCAGCATCAATCGTGATGATGGCCGGCTCCCTTTCTCCCTGGGTCGGCGTGGAGCCGGTGCTGGAAAGTCTCCGCCTGGCGCGGCAAACGATCCCTCAATTGACCCTGCGGATTATCGGAGGGTTTCTGACCCCCGAGGAAGCCGAACGGTTGGCGCGGCAAATCCAGGCCAAGCGCCTCGACGACGCCGTCCGCGCCACCGGGTTCCTGCCGCAGCCGCGCGCGCTGGCGCTGGCGGCGTCCAGCTGGATCGGGGTTGCCTGGTACGCCGAGGACTCTGCGTGGAGCCACTACTGTGATTCGATGAAGATTTGGGAGTACGCCGCCTGCGGGCTGCCGGTCGTGGCCAACCGAGTCTCCGGCACCGCCGAAGAGCTTCAGCAAGCCGGGGGAGGCGTGGTTGCCGACACGCCGGCGGCCATGGCCGAGGCCCTGGTAGCGCTGTGCCGGAACCCCGAGCGGTACGCGCAGATGGCCGGACGCGCTCGGGCGTGGGCCGAGGCGCATGACAAGCGCCGGCTCGTGGATGCGTTGATCACCCATCTCCGCGCGTCAGCGCAACTTGTCCCGGTCGCGTCCGTGCGATACACTGTACACCCATGAGCGGTGCAGGCGCCCTCCGCATCGGCGTGCTCGGCTGCGGCCGGTGGGGACCCAACCATATCCGGAATTTCTCGTCGTTCGAGGAGTCCACCGTGGTGGCCGCCGCGGACCCGGACCCGGCTAAGCTGCAGCAAGTCCGGCGCGCGCATCCGGGCATTCGGTTGACGGCGAATCCGCGCGAGCTCTTGCGCGACCGCACGATTCACGCCATCGTCATCGCCACGCCGACCTCTACGCATGCCGCCCTGGTCCGGGAGGCCTTGCAGGCCGGCAAAGACGTGTTGTGCGAAAAACCATTGACCGATGACCTGCGCAGCGCGACGGCGTTGACCGCCTTGGCCGACCGGATGCAGCGGATCCTGATGGTCGGGCACGTCTTCCTCTACCATGCCGGCATCCACGCGCTGAAGCAATACCTCGTCAGAAAAACCCTGGGGCGGATCCATTACCTGAATCTGACCCGGTTGAACCGCGGTCCGATCCGCCACGACGTCAGCGTGATCTGGGACCTGGCCTCGCACGACATCTCGATCCTCGGCTATCTGCTGGGATTTCCGGATCCGAAGGCGATCACCGTCAGCGCCGGCGCGTTCCTGCAGCGGAACGTGGAAGATGTCGCGTTCATCGGGTTCCGATATCCCAGCGGGGCGTTGGCGAATATCCATGTCAGTTGGTGTGACCCGCGGCGGGTGCGCGAGATCGTCATTGTGGGGGATCGGCGCACGGCCATCTGGGATGGCATGGCCTCCAGCGATACGATCCGCCTCTGCGAAGGCCGCATTGACGCCGAACCGCGGTACCGCGACTACGGGGAATTCCAACTGATCCCTCGCCAGGGCCGGGTGACCATCCCGTACGTCCAGCAGCGGGAGCCGTTGCGGGCGCAGGCCGAGCATTTTCTGCAGTGTGTGCGGACCCGGCGCCGGCCGATGACCGACGGCCGGTTCGCGGTGGATGTGATCCGTTTGCTGGAAGCCACGGAGCGCCGGATCCGCGCGGCGAGGAACGGGAGCCGATGACGGCCGCGCGGCGGGTCCGGCGGGCCCCGGCCATCACCGTGGTGCGGGGCCGCGACTGCCGCATGGACCGGGGGGTCATCGTGGGATACCGGCCGGACCGGGCCGTCGAGGACCTTCGGCTGACGCTGGGCCGCGGCGCCCGCCTCCGGTCGGGTACCGTCATCTATGCCGGCACCACCATTGGCCAGGCATTGCAAACCGGCCACGGCGTCATCATTCGCGAGCAGAATCGTCTCGGCGACGACGTCGCGATCTGGAGCCATTCGGTCGTGGATTACGGCTGCCGGATCGGCGACCATGTCCGGATCCATACCAATTGCTATATCGCCCAGTTCACGGTGATCGAAGACGGCGCGTTCCTCGCCCCCGGCGTCACCATCGCCAATGATCCGCATCCCGGATGCCCGTATTCGAGAGACTGCATGCGCGGTCCGACCATCAAGGCCGGGGCGCAACTCGGCATCAACGTGACGGTGCTCCCGTATGTGACGATCGGCCGGCGCACGTTGGTCGGCGCCGGCGCGGTGGTCACCCGGGACTTGCCGGACGGCGTCGTCGCGGCCGGCAACCCGGCCAGGGTGCTCCGAGCGATCACCGAACTGGAGTGCGTGACCGGCCTCACCGACCGGCCGTACCACGCCGACGGCCGGGCCGGGCCCCGGCTCGCCGCCGTGCCGCATCCGCCGCGCCGGTCATGAGGATTCTCGTGACCGGCGGCGCCGGGTTCATCGGTTCGACGATCGTTGACCAGCTGCTTGCCGAAGGACACCGGGTCCGCATCGTGGACTACTTGGAAGAGCCGACGCATCCGGGCGGGCGGGTGCCCGCCTATCTGCCCGCGGCGGCTGAATTCATCCGGGGCGACGCCGGTGATCCCCAGATCATCGGCCCGGCGCTTGATGGCATCGAGGTGCTCATTCACGACGCCGCCACCGGCGGCTTCACCCCGCATCTGGCCCGGTACCTGGAACGCAACAGCGCCGGGACCGCGCGGCTGCTGGAAACCATCTTGCAAACGCCCGGCACGCGGCTGCGCCAGATCATCGTCGCGTCGTCCATCGCCGTGTACGGGGAAGGGAAGTACCGCTGCGCCGCTCATGGGACAATCACGCCGGCCTTGCGGCCGCCGGATCAGCTGGCCCGCGGCCTCTGGGAGCTCCAATGCCCGCACGGTGACGGCGCGCTGGCGCCGCTGCCGACCGATGAGGGCACGCGGGCTTGTCCGGAAACCCCCTACGGTATTTCCAAATACGATCAAGAGCGCTTGTGCCTGGTTTTCGGCCGGCATCACGATATCCCGGTTACCGCCTTGCGGTATTTCGTCACCTTTGGGCCCCGGCAATCGCCGACGAACCCGTACACCGGCGTCTGCTCTATTTTTGCGACGCGCCTCTTGAATGGGCAGCCGCCGGTGCTCTACGAGGACGGGCAGCAAAGCCGGGATTTCATTTTCGTCGAGGACGTCGCCCGCGCCAACCGGCTGGTCGTGGGCAACCCGAAGAGCTATGGCCGGATCTTCAACGTGGGGACCGGGCGCGCCACGACGATCCGCGCCCTGGCGGCGGCCATCGCCGACGCCCTCGGCGTCCGCCGCGAACCGCAACTGAACGGCGAGTTCCGAATGGGGGAGGTGCGGCACATGGTCGCCGACGTCACCCAACTGGCCCAGCTGGGATTCGCGCCCCAGGTCTCCCTGGAAGAGGGGCTGCAGCGGTACGTCCGTTGGGTCCGCGCGCAGGGACGCCTGCAGGACGCGTTCGGCGCCGTCGAGCAGCAGTTGAAGGCGTCCGGCATCGTGCAAGGCGGCCGCCGATGAGCGACCAACCGCGCGTCGCCTTCTGCATCCCGACCCTCAATGCGGCCGATGAGCTGGCCGGCTGCCTGGAATCCATCCGACGCCAGGCCTACCCGCAAGACCGCATTGACATTTCGATCGCTGATGGCGGTTCGACGGACAACACCGCCGCCATTGCGGCGCGATACGGCGCGCGCGTGCATCCCAACCCCCGGCGCCTCTGTGAGCCGGGGGTGGCGGTCGCCATCCGCCAGGCGCAGGGGGACGTCGTCATCCCGATGGCGGCGGATAACCGCCTGCCGGATCCGCACTGGTTGTCGCGCATGACCGCGCCGTTCGTCGAGCGACTGGACGTCACCGTCACCTTCACCCACATCACCGTGGTGCCGGACGATTGGGCGCTGAACCGGTATTTCGCGCTGACCGGCGGCGGCCCGTTCTACGCCTTTGTGTACGGGGACGCCTGCAATCCGCGCCACATGGCGGATCGGTTCCCGGTCGAGGCCGACACGCCGTCGTACCAGGTGTTCGCCTTCCCCGCGCGCGACTACCCCGCGATCTGTCTGGCTCAAGGGGTCTGTATTCATCGCCAGAGGGCGGAGGCCGCGCTGGGCGCGGCCGATCCAGACGTCCGGGCGTTCGATGTGCTGGTCGAGACGCACATGGTCCAACAACGCGACGACATGACGCCCCTGCGCCGCATCGCGGAGCGCGGCGGGCGGTTCGCCTACGTGAAGGACGCCGGGATCGCGCATCGTCATGTGCGGAGCGTGCGGGAATTCTTCCGCAAATACCGGCACCGGATCGAGAACAACCTGCTCCGAGGCCAAGGGTATGCGGCCCGGCGGTCCCGCTTGTCGCCTGCACACCGACTGCGGGAGCTGGCCTGGCCGCTCTACAGCGTGACCCTCGTCGGCCCGGCGCTGGCGGCCTGGCGCGGGGTCCGCCGGGACCGTGATGCGGCGTGGTGGCTGCATCCGGTGATCTGCGCAACGCTGACAGGGCTCATCGGTGTCGTAGCGCTCCAGGCCCTCGCGCAACGGATCCTGTCCCAGCGTGTCACGACGTTTCGCGCCAGACCGCTCGTCCTCGCGGGCCTGGCGACCGCCGCCGCGTATGCCGCGCTGGTCGCGCCGGGGTTTATCCCCACGTCGTTCCGGTACGACACGTCTCTCCACGGGCCGCACGAAGCCCGGTTCCTGAGCGGATGGCAGATCAAACAGCACCCGAGATTCCGCGGGAACATCGTCACCCGGCTGGGCGCGTCCCAGGCCGTGTTCGAGTTTCCACCGATCTCAACCCCCTATCCGCTTCTTCTCAAGATCAACATCATTCCATGGGAGGCGTGCCGTTTCTCACTCGCGGTGAACGACCATGCCATCGGCACCGTTGTGAACACCGTGCGGCATCGCGGGGATAAGCATTTTCTCGGTATGCCGCCGGGGATCACGCACGCGACGACCCCCAACCGGCTGTCCATCATCAATCACACGGCGGAAACGTCCACCCAGTGGGAAACTATGGAAATCCGCAATTATCGAGGGACGCTCCGGGCGCCCCATTGGTACCTGCTGAGCGGGTTCGGCCCTCCTCACGTCCGGGGTCAGCGCCTCTCACCCTGGCGCTGGCTTGTCTCGGGGTTGATGGGGGCCTTGCTGTGGTATCTCACCGGACCACTGCGGCGGTCACGACTCGAGCGGATCACCCACGGCCTGTTGTGGGGCGTCGCCCCCGCGGTGTTCGTGGTGACCGCGCTGGCCGGCGCGCCCTTGGTCGGCACCGCGCGGGGATTCTGGATCTGGTGGTTACTGCCGCCGGTCATGGCGGCCATCCCCCGGTGCCCGCAGTGGATCGGGCGCGGAGAGCAACTCATCGAGACGTTGGCATCCAAAGCCACCACGGCGCTCGTTGAAACCTGGGGGGCTTGGTGGGAGCAATGGCTGATGCGATGGGTGCCTCACCGGTGGCTCCAACCGATCCGGCGCCTTCTGAGAGTCGTGACCGGCGTCATCGCCTGGCTCTTTGTGATGGTGCCGCTCTCGCTTGAGTTCATCTGGCGATGGTGGCGTCAAGCGCCGATGCTCAATGCCTGGTACGGGTTCGCCGGCTTGTTAGGGGCCGCCACGATCTGCTGGTACCTGCAATGGGCGGCTGTCGCGGAGTGGCTAGGGACCTGCGCGTTCGGCGTGCTCGTCTTAGGCCTTCTCGGCGTGCTGATGGCGCCTTCGGCCAGGAAGTCGCGGTGAGGTCCTCCCCGAGGTTTTCGATCTTGATGCCAGCGTACAATGAAGTGGCGGTCATCACGCCATCCGCCCAGGAAACCCTTCGCACGCTTGACCAATTCGGGTGGGACTATGAGGTGGTGGTGGTGGACGATGGCTCGCTGGATGGGACGCTTGAGACGTTGGAACAACTGGCGAGATGGCACGGACGGATCGTGGTGGCTCGGAATCGTGAAAATTTCGGCAAGGGCCGGGCGCTCAAAAAAGGGTTCCGGGCCACCTCCGGCGAACTCGTGGCGTTCCTCGACTGCGACCTCGACCTGCACCCGGCTCAGGTGAAGACCCTCTACGAGGTGATGGAACGCACGGGCGCCGATGTCGTGATCGGCGCCAAACGGCATCCGGAATCCCGCGTGGACTACCCGTGGCACCGCAGTCTCATTTCCAATGTCTATTTCTTCCTCATCAAAATCCTCTTCGGCCTACCGATCCGTGACACGCAAACCGGCCTCAAGCTCTTTCGACGGGAAGTGCTGGCGAAAATCTTCCCGAAGATGCTGGTCAAGCGCTATGCGTTTGATTTGGAGCTGCTGGCGCTCGCGCACCATTATGGCTACACGATCGCCCAGGCCCCGGTCGCGCTCAAATCCACGCGGTACCAGCACCGGATTCGCCTGCTCGACATCTTCCATACCTTCTGGGACACGATGGCCATTTGGTACCGCCTCCGGATCCTGCGGTGGTATGACCGGCCCCTTCGACGCCGCCGCTAATCCCGCCTCGCGCGTGTCGGTGGTCCTCGTCAACTGGAACACCAAGGACCATGTGATAACCGCTCTCATTCAGACGCCCCGGCCGACCCGGCCACGCCGCGATTGGGTAGTGG
>JACQRF010000067.1 GCA_016206635.1 Candidatus Omnitrophota bacterium | reverse complement strand
AAGTAGGGCATGGGCGACCGAGGGATCGGCGGCGCACCAGCGGCCCCAGCCCCTACGGCGACGTTTGGAGTGATTGGGTTCCACGACAGCGGCTTGCCGATCAGTCGCTCGCTCAGCGTATCGAGGATTCCTTTCGCATGGAAGACATCCCACGGCCCCGGCTTCGCATCCCAGGAGCTTGGCCGCAGCCCGGCCAGCGCGACGATCAGCCGGCGCCGTTCTTCCGGAGATCCATCGGTCCCATGATAGGTCCGCCCCAGCTCGAACACCGCCACGCCGGGCGCCCGGCGATTGAGGTTTCGCGCGACGGTCTCCAGCGCGCCCACGACGAGCGTCGGGCGCAGCACGCGACGGTCCTGGCTCAACGGGTTCCGCAGCGAAAGGACCGGGTCCGTCCACGGCAATCGCTGCAGTTCAGCCGGGCTGATCAAGCTGTAGGTCAGCGTCTCATCAAGGCCGGCGGCGATCAGTAGGTCGCGGAGCTCGCACTCACGGACGCGGAGGGGTCTGACCCATGGGGCAGACCCCTCCGGCGATCCGACCGCCGCCAGCAACGGGTCGGGCCTGGGCAGCGTGCTGGGCAACCGGTCATACCCCCACAATCGGGCCAGCTCTTCAAGAAGATCAGCGGGCCGATTGAGATCGGCCCGGAAGCTGGGTGGGGTCACGCGCCAACGGGCGCCAGATCCACTGACGCGGCATTCAAGCCGCTCGAACCGCTGGCGTTGCCATGTCGCCGGGATCGTGGCGCCCAACGCCGCGGCCTCGGCCGGATTCCACATGATCGGTTTCGTGGCCGCCGGGCGCGCCCCACGGCGATCGACCAGCCCGCCCACCAGATGGCCGCCGGCGACCTCGATGATCATCGCTGCCGCCCGTCGGGCGGCCACAACGGTCTGCTCGAAATCGATCCCTCGCTCAAACCGATACGACGAGTCGGAAGCCAAACCTAGCGCTCTCGACGCGCGGCGCGTGACGAGCGGGTCGAACCAGGCGCTCTCGAGCAAGATGCGGGTCGTCGCGGTCGTGACCTCCGTCGCCTGCCCGCCCATAATCCCGGCGATGGCGACCGGCCGCTCCGCATCGGCGATCACGAGGATCGAGGGATCGAGCGTCCGCGCGACCCCGTCGATCGTGGTCAACGATTCCCCGGCCACGGCCCGTCGAACGACGATCCGGCCTTTGGCCAGGCGGTCCGCATTGAACGCATGCAGCGGCTGGCCCAGCTCGTGCAGGACAAAGTTCGTCACATCAACCACGTTGTTGAGCGAGCGGACGCCGATCGCCTCCAGCCGCTGGCGCAGGTGGGCGGGCGACGGGCCGACCGTGACGCCCTCGATCATGAGCCCGACGTACCGGCGGCAGGCCTTCCGGTCTTTGATGGTGATCGTCGGGCGCGGGCCGCGCACCGAGGGAACCTCGCGCGCGGCCGGCACTCCTTTCAACGCACTGCCGGTGATCGCGGCCAGCTCCCGCGCCACGCCGAAGTGGCTCAGCCAGTCCGGCCGGTTGGGCGTCACCTCGCACGCGAAGCGGGTGTCGTCGCTGACCACGCGCCGGTCGGTGATCTCCAAGCCGGCCAGCGTCAGGCGCTCCGCGGCCTGCTGCGGGGTGAGCCGCACCGTCACGTACTGCTTCAGCCACTGCCAGGAGAGTGTCATCGGGGACTAGAACTGGTGGAGGAATCGGACATCGTTTTCGAAGAACAGGCGGATATCGTCGATCCCGTATCTGAGCATGGCGATCCGCTCCACGCCCAGGCCGAACGCCAACCCGCGGGAGGCCGTCGGCCAGCGGGTGGCGGCGAACACGCGCGGGTGGACCATCCCGGCCCCGAGGATCTCCAACCAGCCTTTCTGTCCGCAGACGCGGCAGCCGTGGCCCCGGCAGAAGATACAGCTGATGTCCGCCTCCGCGCTCGGCTCGGTGAACGGGAAAAAGTGCGGGCGGAACCGCAGGCGCGTGGCCGGGCCGAAGACCGCTTGGACAAATGCTGCCAGCAGGCCCTTGAGATCGGCAAACGTCACCCCCGGTTCGACGACCAGGCCCTCGATTTGATGGAACTGGAAGCAGTGCGAGGCGTCGAGCGCGTCGGGCCGATAGACGCGGCCTGGCACGACGATGCGAAATGGCCGCGGATCATCCGCGTGCGCCTCGAGATAGCGAACCTGCACCGGTGAGGTATGACTGCGCAGGAGGGTCTCAGGCGTGGTGTTGACGAAGAAGGTATCGAACGCTTCGCGCGACGGGTGGTCGGGTGGGATATTCAGCGCATCGAAGTTATGGAAGGCCGTTTCAATCTCCGGCCCCTCGATGACGGCGAAGCCGAGCCGCTCGAAGACGCCGAGGACCTGGTCGATCACCTGGGTGATCGGGTGCCGGTGGCCGATCGCCGGCGGGTGGCCCGGCAATGTCAGGTCGAGCATCGGGCCGTCTACGGCTGGCGCCGCCAACGCCATGCGTCGAGCCTCGACCGCCTGGGTCCATTGCGTTTTCAGCGTGTTGAGTCGTTGTCCGAACTGCGGTTTCTCGTCAGGCGGCATCTGCGGCAGAACCTGCCAGAGCGCCTGGAGCAGACCGTGGCGGCCCAGGTATTTGGCCCGCACCTGGTCGACGGCCGCGGCGTCTTGTGCGCTCGCCACGTCGGCGATCAGCGCCTGCTCCAATTCGGCCAGACGGGCGTTGGCGGAAGCGAAGTCAGTCGGCGCCGGCCCGTCGCTCACGCCGCCACGGCCTCCTTTGACGTTTCAATGAGCTGCCGGAACGCCGCCTGATCGCGCAGCGCCAGCTCGGCCAGCGCCTTGCGGTCGAGGGCGACCTGGGATTTCCTCAGCCCCGACATGAAGCGGCTGTAGGAGACGCCGGCGGCGCGGCAGGCCGCGTTGATCCGGGCGATCCACAGCCGCCGGAAGTCGCGCTTGCGGGCCTTGCGATCGCGATAGGCGTACGCCATCGCCTTGCGGCGCGTCTCTTTCGCGCGGCGGTACAGCTTCGAGCGCTTGCCCCAATAGCCTTTCGCCGACTTGAGCATCCGCTTGTGGCGGCGGCGGCTGGACACGGCATGTTTCACACGAGCCATAGAGCTCTCCTCGTTGCCGGGGCCAGGCCTGAGGCCTGGCCCCGCGCGTTAGCCAGGTAACAACCGGCCGATGGCGAGGGCCTGCCCCGCCGCCACCGTGTCCGGGCGGCGCAAGTGCCGCTTCCGCTTATGCGACCGGTGGCTCAACAGGTGCCGGCGATTGGCATGCGCCCGCACGATCTTCCCGGTCCCCGTCCGCCGGAACCGACGGCGCAGCGACCGGTTGGATTTCATTTTCGGCATCAGAACCTCCTCGTGGCCGTGGCCAGGCCCCCACAGTGCTCTTCAGGGGCCTGGCCCCGCCGGGATTAGTTACCTCGGCGCAAACGTCAGGAAGATCATGCGTCCTTCCTGGATCGGCGCCCGCTCGACGAGCGCCGTCGGGGCCAAATCAGTGATGAATCGGTCGAGCACCCGCTTCCCGAATTCCTGGTGCGCCATCTCCCGGCCGCGGAACACCAACGTCAGCTTCACCTTGTCCCCGCGCTTCAGGAATTTCTCCAGATGCGTGAGCTTCGTGTGATAGTCGTGCTCTTCGATGCGGGGACGAACCCGAATTTCCTTCAAGTGCGTGGAGCGTTGGTGCTTGCGCGCCTCTTTGCTTTTCTTCGCCTGCTCGTACTTGTACCTCGAAAAATCCATGATGCGACAGACCGGCGGGCGGGCCGCGGCCGCCACTTCCACCAAGTCCAGCGCCGCCTCGCGCGCCAGGCGCATCGCCTCGGGGGTGTTCACGATCCCCAGCGGCTCGCCGCTGGCGCCGATCAGCCGGACCTGCGGGATGCGAATACGGTCATTGACGCGTGGTTCTTTCGGGTCCTGCGGCTTCATCATCCGATCTCGGAACGATGGGATCAGTCGAGCCTCCTTGTGGTGATGGCCTCCGTGATGGTGGTCAGCGCGGCCTCCGCGGGCTGGAGGCCCTGGTCGCCGCCAGCGCGGGTGCGCACCGACACCGCCTGTGCGGCTTGTTCCCGGTTTCCCACGACAAACATGTACGGCGCCTTCTGCAGCTGCGCGTCGCGGATCTTGGCCTGCATCCGCTCGTTGCGGTCGTCGAGCTCCGCGCGCCCGCCGCGGGTCTTGGCCTTCTTGACGAGGTCCCGCGCATACGCCTGGTGCGCCTCGGCAATCGGGATCACGACCAACTGCACCGGCGCCAGCCACGACGGCAGCGCCCCGGCGAAGTGCTCCAACAGCAACCCGAAGAACCGCTCGAGGGAGCCGAGGATCGCGCGGTGGACCATGACCGGCGCCGCCGGGCGGCCGTCCTCCTCGACATACGTCAGGCGGAACCGCTGCGGCAGCACGAAGTCGAGCTGCACCGTCGCGCATTGCCAGACGCGGCCGAGGGCGTCTTTCACCTTCACATCAATCTTCGGCCCGTAGAACGCCCCTTCCCCGGCCTGCACGGTAAACGGCAGTTGCGCGGCGGCCAGCACCCGTTGCAAGATCTGCTCCGCCTGGTCCCACTGCGCCGGCTCACCCAGACATTGCGCCGGGCGCGTGCTGAGCTCCACGTCGAACGCCGTGAATCCGAAATCGCGCATCACCTGCAGGATGAAGTCCACGACCCCGCGGATCTCCGCCTCGAGCTGGCTCGGCCGGCAGAAGATATGGGCGTCGTCCTGCGTGAACCCGCGGACGCGCAGCAGGCCGTGCAGCACGCCGGACTTCTCATTCCGGTACACCGTCCCCAGCTCGAAGAACCGCAGCGGCAGCTCCCGGTAGCTGCGGGTCTT
>JACQRF010000057.1 GCA_016206635.1 Candidatus Omnitrophota bacterium | reverse complement strand
GGGCGCGTTTCCCAGGTCAACTTCACCTGGTTGGTCGGCAGGAGGCCGCTCGTGTGGCCGGTGTAGTCCACCTGCGTCAGGTACTGGCCGAAGCCGTAGGCGTCCTGGTCGTAGGTGAAGGTCATCGTGTTGCCGTGGAGGTCCTGGACGCGGGTCAGGTAGTAGGCATAGATGCGGCCGTGGGGATCGGCCACGCGGGTGTCAAACACATAGTGGGTCCCGGCCCGATCCCAGGCCTCCCAGGCCCACCAGCCGGGGGTCGTGAACCGCATGAAGGCCCCTTCCGCCTCGGCCCGCCACTCGGTCTTCTCCGCGTTGATCGGCACGAGCGCCGAGGCGACGCCCCCGAGATTAAAGGTATAGGCCCCCTGGTTGGCGGCATTCGTGACGACCCCGAAGCGGGTGGACTTCTCGGTGGCGGCCGCCTCCAGGGTCCAGCCGTAGCCGCAGAGGCCGCCGCTGGCCCCCGAGGCGTAGGTCAGGGCCAGGGCTGGCTGCAGACCGCGGCGGCCCGGGGGCACGGCGATGGGGATGGACGAGGTGAAGCGCCCCGTCGCCAGGTCGGGTTGGAAGTTCTCCGGGCGGCCGCCGAGATGGCCGGCCCAGGCGGCCGGGGTCAGGGTGACCACGAGGAACAGGCTGAGGAGACTTGCGAGCAGCCGCGCACGACCCGGTCGGATAGGCATAGGCGCCTCTCGGGGTTGTGAGCGGGGTATGAAATTACTGTATGCAAAATGATATTCGTGATCCTGCACACTGTCAAGAACAATTTTTTCTCAGCGTCTGAAATCGGCTCTCAGCATTATCCGCGCTATAATACGTGCCGTGAATAATGCTCAGATCGCGGATGTCTTCGAGACCATCGGCCATCTCCTGGAATTCCAGGGGGACAACCCGTTCCGCATTCGCGCGTACCGGCGCGCGGCTCTCAACCTGCGGACGTTGACGGCCGATCTGGCCGAGGTGGCCCAGCGCGGCGCGTTGGAGGAGCTGCCGGGGATCGGCAAAGATCTGGCAGCCAAGATCCAGGAATTGCTCGCCACGGGCCGGCTCGCGTATTTCGAGGAGCTGAGCCGGCGCGTCCCGAAGGCGTTGGTGACGCTGGTGTCGGTGCCGGGGATCGGTCCGAAGAAGGCGCGGCTGCTCTACGACCGGCTGCACGTCACCTCGCTGGACCAACTGGAGGACCTGGCGCGGCGGCACAAGCTGCGGGGGCTGCCGGGGATGGAGGCCAAGACCGAGGAGAACATCCTCCAGGGGCTGCAGGTGGTCCGGCAGGGCCAGGCGCGCATGCCGCTGGGGGCGGCGCTGGCCTTGGCGAACGAGGTCATGAAGCCGTTGGCCGCGCTCCCGTCGGTGCGGCAGATTGTGACGGCGGGCAGCGTGCGCCGCCGCCAGGAATCCATCGGGGACATTGATTTGCTCGCCGTCTCGAGCCGGCCAGGGGAGGTGATGGACCGGTTCGTGACGCTGCCGCAGGTGGCCCAGATCCTGGCGCACGGCCGGACGAAGTCGAGCATCCGCACGGCGGGCGGGGTCCAGGTGGACCTCCGCGTGGTCGAGCCCGACTCATTCGGCGCGGCGCTCGTCTATTTCACCGGGTCCAAGCAGCACAATGTCACGATCCGAGGATTGGCGAACCGGCGCGGGCTCCTGGTGAATGAATACGGGGTGTTCCGCGAGAAGACCCACCGGCGGCTGGCTGGCGCCACCGAAGAGGAGGTCTATCGGGCGCTGGGGTTGCCGTGGATCCCGCCCGAGTTGCGCGAGGACCGCGGCGAGGTAGGGCAGGGGATGGCCGGGACGTTGCCGGAGCTGGTCACGATGGACGCGATTCGCGGCGACTTCCACCTGCACTCTGATTGGTCGGATGGCGCCCATCCGATCGAGGAAGTGGCGGCCGCCGTGAAGCGGGCCGGGTATGAGTACATGCTGCTGTCGGACCATTCCCACTCGCTGAAGGTGGCCGGCGGGTTGACCGCGGCGGAGCTGCTGAAGCAGCGGGGGATCGTGGAGCGGTTGAACGCGCGCCTGGCGCCGTTTCGCATCCTGCTCGGCACCGAGATGGAGATCCTCCCCGACGGCCGCCTCGATTACCCGGACACCGTGCTGGCCAAGCTGGACGTCGTGATCGCCGCGGTGCACTCGGCGTTCAAACAGCCGAGGGCGGTCATGACCCGTCGGATCGTGAAGGCAATCCGGAATCCCTACGTGCACATCCTGGCGCACCCAACGGGGCGATTGTGGGGCCAGCGGGCGCCGTACGACGTGGATCTCGATGAGGTGGCGCGCGCGGCCGCCCAGACCGGCGCCGCCCTGGAGATCAACGCCTATCCTACGCGGATGGATTTGAATGATCGGCAGGCGCGGCGGGCGCGCGAGCTCGGCGCGCTGTTGGCGATCTCGACTGACACGCACGCCCTCACGCAGCTCGAAACCTTTGAGCTGGGATTGAGCATGGCGCGGCGCGCAGGGTTGACGGCCAAGGACGTGCTGAATACCCGGCGCGTGCACGAGGTGTTGAAGTGGGCGCAGCAAAAACCCCACCGTCGCGACGGACGCTCCTGACAATTTACCGGCGGTTGTTGGACCGGTTCGGGCCGCGCGGCTGGTGGCCGGCGGACACGCCGTTTGAGGTGGCGGTCGGGGCGGTGTTAACCCAAAGCACCGCCTGGGCGAATGTCGAGCAGGCGATCGCCGCGCTGAAACGGGCCAGGGCGTTGTCCCCCCGGCGGCTCCTAGGGGCGCCGATCCGCCAGGTGGCCCGCTGGATCCGGCCGGCCGGCTACTTCAATCTCAAGGCCCGCCGCCTGCGGGCGCTGGTGGCCTGGTGGGCGCGCCGCGGCGACCCGGTGATCACCACGCGCCGGCAGCCGGTGGCCGCCCTCCGGCGGGAATTGCTGATGATCTACGGCGTCGGCCCGGAGACCGCCGACAGTCTCTTACTCTACGCGCTGGGCCGGCCGGCCTTCGTCGTGGATGCCTACACCAAGCGGATTTTTGCCCGGCACGGCTGGGCGCCGTGGGGGGCGTCCTACGAAGAGCTGCAGGGAATGTTCACGCGGCGGCTGCCGCCGCGTGCCGCGCAGTACAATGAATACCATGCGCTGCTGGTCGAGCTCGGCAAGACCTTCTGCGCCAAGCGGCGGCCGCGGTGCCACGCCTGTCCGCTGCGCGGGGTCGGCGCCGTCCGGTTAGAGGCTGGCGCCAGAATGGTATATTAGATTATTATTAATTAACCCCGCGCCGTTCGCCCGCCAATTCAGGTATACTTACAGTAGAGCCCGAAAGGGCTCTTTTGTGTCACGTGTTTGGGAGCCGTGCCGAAGCCCCCGTGTGAGGGGTGGAGGGCAGGGCGTACTCAGCGCAGGAGGTGGATGCCCAAGCCAAACACTGGAATGAGCCAGGGAAGGGGGTGATTTCCGATGAAAGGCGAACATGTGGAACTTCTGACAGGGATCCTGATCGGCACCGTGATCGGCGGGATGTATGCCGCCCATCTCGCGACGTATGTACCGTTACTCGTCGTGATTCTCGCGGTGGTGTTCGGGGTCAAGTTTCTCGGTCTCCGCTAACCCCACCGGGGGAGCGGATTGACTGACGCGGCCCTCGCCGCCCTGTGTGGCGAGGGCCGCTCCTTTTCCCCTTGACACCCCGTCGAGGCGGCCCCTATCATGAGGCCACCATGCGCTACCCTTGGTTCGACCTCACCATCAGCCGCCATACAGCCCTCGGCATCGTCATCGGCCTCGCGACGGTCGCCTTCCTGAAGGCGTGGCTCCAGCTCTAACCTGGTTTCTCGCGGTTGTCCTGGTGGCCGTCGCGGCCCCCGTCCCCGCCTGCGCCGACACGATCTACCTCAAGGGCAAGAAATCGCTCAAGGGGGTGATTGTCGATGAGCAGGCGGACCGGTACCTCCTCAATACGGCGGACGGGGAGCTCGAAGTCCTGAAGGCCCTGACCCAAGCCGTCCAATACGACGATCCCGAACTCAGCTACTATCAACTCGGCCGGCAGCTCCAGCGGGCCGGCCGGTTGCGCGAGGCGTACGCCGCGTATCAGCAGGCGACTGATCTGCGGCCCGATTTCCACGCGGCCCGGGAGGCCGCCTTTACCGTGCAGCGCTTGTTGTCGCGGCAGGATGAATCGCAGGTGGTCAACGAGGTGCGGCAGCGGCAGATCGTCCTCGAGCGCGCCGGCCGCCCCGTGGCGCCGACGCTCGGGACCGCCGCCCCCAGCCCGGCGGCGGCGCCGACCTTTGAAGAGCGATTTGGCTGCCGCCTGCGCTATGACGAGGGTCGGACGGTGGTGACCCAGGTGCAGCGGGAGCGGCTCGCCGGGGTGGCCGGGCTGCAGGCGGGGGATGAGATCGTGGCGCTCTGGAACGATCCGATCCGCCGGCTCGCCCCGGATGCCATCAGCCAACGCTTGAACGATAGCCGCGGGGAATTGGCGCTGACCATTGAGCGGACTGTGCTGGCGCCGGCGGCCTCCATCCAGCTCACGCTGGGCTATGATGGCCTCCGAGTCGCCGCCGTCCCTGAGGGGAGCCAGACCGGTCTCGCGCTCAACGATCTCCTGATCGCGATCAATGGCCGGCCGGCTCGCTATCTGGATCTCGGGGCGGCCAAACAGCTCCTTGGCGCTCGGGCTGATGCTCAGGTGGTGATCCAGCGCGCCCTGGTTCTTCGAGAACACTTCCAGCCGTAATCCACAGGTTTTCCAAGAATCGTTTTAACTTATGGGTCTCTCTTTAGTTGCAATCTTTTCAGCAAAACTCTGTATTTAACATAAGAGGTATTATCGGACGTACTAGGAATGATTAAAGATGAGGCTCAGGTTACAATAGAATCAGCGTGGCGAGGGCCAGATAGGTGGAGGTGGCGATGAGATCAGTGGTGGTGGTAATCAGCGGGCCGGTCGCGGTGGCTGGATCGATGCCGAGCCCCTGAAAGACAAACGGTTCCAGCGCCCCAATCGTGGCGGCCACGACCATGGAGGTGAGCATCCCCAGCGCCACCACCAGGGCGAAATACCCGCCCAGCTGAGCGCCATATAAAAGATAAGCAAAAGCCCCTACCCCGACCCCATACGTCATGCCGAGGAGCAGACCGACGGCCGCTTCGCGGACCATGGCTTTTTGCCAATCGGCTCGATGCAGGTGGCCAAGGGCCAAGCTGCGCACCACGACGGTTGCGGATTGAGCGCCGACGTTGCCGCCCATGGCGGCGATGAGCGGCATGAACGACGCCAGCGCCACGATCTGCAGGAGCGTGCCTTCATAATGACGGATGACCAATGAGACCAGGAATCCCCCGACGATGGAGGCGATGAGCCACGGCAATCGGAGCCGAACCACCCGGAACACCGTATGGGCCTGGAACTCTTCCACCTTGGTCCCGGCCATCTTCGCAATATCTTCGGACGCCTCCTGCCGCATGACATCAATGATATCGTCCACCGTCAGGACGCCGATCAGGGCGCCGGCCTCGTCCACGACCGGCGCGCTGACGAGGTCATACTTGGCGAATCGTTTGGCCACGTCCTCTTGATCCACCGTCGCGGGGATCCGGATGGCCTCGATCGAGGACATCAGCTCCGCCAGCCGCGCATCGGACGGCGCGCCGATCAGCTCCTGCAGGGTCAGCGCCCCCACCAGCTTCCCCTGCCCGTTCGTGACGTAGAGGGCGAAGAGGTGGTGATCCCGGTGCGGCCGCGCGATCGCCTGGACGGTTTCCAGGGCCTGCTTGGCTGTCATGGTGGGGGTGAGCTTGATGAATTCGGGATGCATGAGGCTGCCGGCGCTGCCGGGTGGGAACGTCATCAGCAGCTGGATTTTTTGCAGCGATTCCTCGCGCTTGACCAAGCCGGCCAATTTCTTGACCACGCGCTTGGGGAGCCGGCGGAACAGCCGGGCGACATCCGCCGGCGCCAGCCCCTCAATGACGGGGGCGGACTCATCGCCGAGCGTCATCAGCAGGAATCGCTGGTCTTCCGGGGAGAGGGTTTCGAACAGCTTCACCGCGGCGACCGTCCCGAGGAGCTGAAACAGCTGGACCTGCTGGCCCGGCTCGAAGGCGTCCCACCGGTCGGCGAGATCCACGGGATGCAGCTCGCGCAGGCATTGCTTCAGCGTGGCGTAGTCGTTGGCGGCCAGCAGCTCTCTGAGCTCCGGGAGGATGAGCGCGGCCGGCTGCAGGTATTTCGTGGCGCCGTTGGGGGGCATCTTAGTCGTCGAACGCGGGGTCTGCCACCTGGACGGACCAGTGGTCGAGGATCGTCTCCGGCAACTCCTGGAGGAAGCGCGACGGCCTCATCAAGACCTCGCCGGTTTGGCTCGAGTAGCGCGTCAGGGGATAGGTCAGATACAGCTCGTCTTTGGCGCGCGTGACCGCGACGTAGAACAGGCGGCGCTCTTCCTCCAGCGCCTCTTGATCGTCAATGGATTTCGGATGGGGGAATTGCCCGTCGCTCATCCCGAGTAGGAACAGCGACTTCCACTCCAACCCCTTGGCCTGATGGATCGTGGACAGCACAACATGCTCGTCCGGCGGGCTCCACCCGGTGATGGTCTCCCCCTTGAATCCTTCCCGCAGCGACAGGTCCGCCAGCAACTGGTCTGTGGAGCGATAGGTGGCGGCAAAGGCGGCCAGCTGCGCCAGGTCTTCCAGGCGATCGCGCGCGTCGTGGAATCGGGCTTCGGCGTACGGCCGGTACCCGCGGGCGACGATCTCCAGGATCACCTGCCCCGGTTGGTGAGGGGCCTCCGGGAGCTGCAACGCCCCCAGCGTGCGATGGAACCGTTGCCAGCCGCCCCGGGCACGCGCGGGCAGCTCCAGCGTCGCGCCGGCCGCATCATGGAACGCCGCCTGGAGGGGGTCCACCGTCGCTTGCAGGCGGCTCCAGATCCGCTGCGCGTAGACCTGGCCGATCCCGTCGTGCAGGCGGAGCGTCCGCCCCCAGGCCAGCTCGTCCGCCGGGTTGACCAGGAGTTTGAGGTAGGCCAGCACATCCTTGATGTGTGTCTGCTCGAAGAACCGGACCCCGCCGCGGATGACATACGGGATGTTCCGGCGGGTCAGCTCCAATTCCAACTCGGCGGCTTGGTACCGGGCCCGGAACAGGACCGCCATCTGCTCCAGCGCGGTGCCTTCGTCCCGCAGCTCCAGCAGGCGTTGGGCCACGAACGCCGCCTGCTGGCGGGTGTCCACGAGCGGGACCACGATCGGGGCGGCGCCCGCCGGCCGCGTCGTCGTCAGCGCCTTGGGGAATTGGCGGCGGTTGTGCTGGATCGAGACATTCGCGACCTGGAGGATCTCGGGGGTGGAGCGGTAGTTGGCCTCCAGCTTGAAGATCGTCGTGTCCGGGAACTGCCGGGGAAACTCCAGGATGTTGTTGACGTCCGCGCCGCGGAAGGCGTAGATCGACTGCGCATCATCGCCCACGACGAGGATGTTGCCATGCCCCTGCCCCATCTGGCGGACCAGCGCGAATTGAAGCCGGTTGGTGTCCTGGTATTCATCCACCAGGACGTAGCGGAATGTGTCGGCGTACTGGGCCCGCAGGTCGTCGTGCCGCTCCAGCAACCGCAGCCAGCCCAGCAACAGGTCGTCATAGTCCATCGCGTTGGCCTGGCGTTTCCGCTGGGTGTAGCGCGCCGCCACCCGCTCGAGGATCGGCGCCGCCTCCGCGAAATAGGGATACTGCGCGGTGACGACCTGCGCGATCGGCCGCTGCGTGTTGACGGCGAGACTAAGAATCGCGCCGATCACGGTCGCTTGCGGGAGCCGCCGCTCGGTGGTCGGCAGCTTGAGGTCGGCCAGGCAGGCGGCGAGCAGATCGCCGGCATCTTCCTCATCCAGGATCGTGAACGTGGGGGTCAACCCCAGGCGATCGGCGTGCTGGCGGAGGATTAAATTCCCGATGTGGTGGAACGTGCCGCCCCAGAGCCCATCCGGGCGCTGCTGCAACAGCCCTTCGACGCGCGCCAGCATTTCGCGGGCGGCCTTGACGGTGAACGTGACCAGCAGGATGGCGCTGGGCGGGACGCCGCGCTCCAGCAGGTACGCGACGCGGTAGATCAGCGTGCGCGTCTTGCCGCTGCCGGGGCCCGCGAGCACGAGCACGTGCCCGTCCCCCTCGGTGACGACGCGGTGCTGCTCGGCGTTCAGGGCGGCGCGGTAGTCGAGCCGCGGCGGGGGGGTGGAGGGGACCGAGGGATGGAGCGTGTACGGCGTAGCCATGGACGGCGTTGGCCGTGAATCAGGCGCCGGCGCGGCTCCGGGCTTTGGCTCGTTGGCGGGCGCGGGCGGCTCTCGCGGCGGCCCGGCGGGCGGCGGCCGCGGCGCGCCGCCGCCGTTTGGCCAGGCGGAGGGCGCGGCGCTTGCGCTTGGCCAGCAGGAGGGCCCGCTTGCGCGCGGCCCGCTGCCGGATCTTCTCGCGCAGGGCTTTGTACCCGGCGCGGACCGCGGCGTATTCGGCCATTTGAAGCTGTTCCAAGTAATGACTGAGGCGCGCCTCATCGCGATCAACAAATTTCATGGCGAAGACGCCGACTTCATATCGAGGATCGCCGGGCAGGTTCAGCGGGACGGACCGAACGATCGTCCCTTCCATGCGGACCGGTGGGCCGGCCACGCCCGGGAGCTCCAGCTCAGCCGTGGCCGAGGCGCCTTGGGTGGCGGGCCGTTCCGTGATCGTGCTGGCCCCCAGCAGACTGACGTTGCGGGTCTGCCCTTGGATCTCCAACCCCTCCGTGTGGATGCGGATCGGCAGGGTCGCGCGGAATCGGATGCGCCGGCGCCGCTCTGAATGGTCCGTGAGACGGCGGCGCCGCGATGATTGACGGGTTCTGGGAATTCTGGGGGTCATTTGGCGCGGTGCGCCTTGCCGGATCGCCGCTTGCGCCAGCGCCGCTGGCGCAACTTTCGTGGCATGCGTCCCATGGGCCGTAGTGTAGCACGCGGTCAGCCGTCCTGTCAAAATATGCTATAGTGGCACCTGTCATGGAACTCCAGCCGTTCGTGCCCCAGGAATGGTGTTTGGCCTGCCGGCGCTGCTGCCGGTTCGCCGATCCGTCCGACGCGCAGACCCCGGCGCTGGCGCCGCTCGAAGTCCGTCGGGCGGTGGACGCCGGCGCCGCGCCGGCATGGTTTGCGCCATTGCCGGACGGGCCGTCGCAGGGCGTGCGGTTGACGGCGCACCCGCGCGGCGGCCTGCAATGCCCGGCGCTGGCGCCCGCCACCCATCACTGCCGGATCTACGCGGCGCGGCCATTCGACTGCCAGCTCTATCCGTTCGTGGTGACGCGGGACGCGTCGCGGCAGCGGCTGCTGGTCGGCGTGGATACGAAGTGCCCCTACGTGCAGCAGCTCGGCCCTGGCCGCGCCCTCCGCGACTACGGGGCGTACCTCGTCCGCCTCTTGGATTCGCCGGATGGCCAGCAGTTGATGCGGGACAACCCGGCGCTGGCCGGCCGGCCGCGCGGCGAATTCTGGACTATCTCCCCGCTCGACGATCCCCTGCCCCCGCCGGTC
>JACQRF010000056.1 GCA_016206635.1 Candidatus Omnitrophota bacterium | reverse complement strand
TCCGCTGGATGGCGCTGAAGTTCCTGCCGCCGGAGAAGCAGCCGTCGGCCGACGCCCCCTCGCTGGCGGAGTCCACGACCGGGCCGAAGCCGTCGGTCCAAACGGTGTCGGTGGCCGACGTGCAGGAACGGCAGGCCTTCCAGGGCCAGGTGGACGCCCCGCCCTGCCCTGACTGCGGCGCCATGATGGTCCGCAACGGCAATTGTTACAAGTGCTTCAACTGCGGCTCGACGTCCGGATGTTCGTAACACCAGAAGGGGTCTGACCCCATCAAGCCATAAAGGGGTCAGACCCCATTCCGCATGGCGAAACCGCCGATCGTCACGACGCTCGCCGAGCTCCGCGAGCTGTCCCCGACCGTCAAGCATTTCCGCTTCGCGTTTGACGCCGGCGACGGCTTTCCGTTCAAGGCCGGCCAGTTCCTCATGCTCCACGTCCCGCAGGACGGCCAGCCGCCGGTCCGTCGCGCCTATTCGATCTGCTCCCCGCCCCACGATGCCGGGGCGGTCGAAATCGTCGTCAAGCGGGTGGAGAAAGGACTGGCCTCCAATTACCTGTTCGGGCTGTCGGCGAACCAGCGGGTCACGGTGGATGGGCCGTACGGGGCGTTCGTGCTCCCAACGCCGCTGCCGAAGCACCTCGTCTTCGTCTGCACCGGCACCGGGATCGCGCCGTTCCGGGCGCAAATCCAGACGTTGTTCAAGACGGGCGTAGACGCGACCACGCGGCTGACCTTGATCTTCGGCGTGCGGTACGAGGACGAGGTGCTCTACGACGAGGAGTGGCGGGGATTAGCGAAGACCCACCCGAACTTCCGGTTCATTCCGACGATCAGCCGGCCGCGGCACATGCCGGCCCCCTGGACGGGGGAGACCGGCTATGTGCAAACGAAGCTCGCGCACTACGCCCCGCCCACGCCAGAGACGGCAGTCTTCATCTGCGGGCTCTGGGACATGATTAGTGCGGTCGAGAAAACCTGCCGAGAGCTCGGCTACACCAAGAAGCAAATCCACTACGAGCGGTACGACTAACCAACGACGGTTACTCCCATCGCAGGATTTCCTGTCACCTCAAGGGGAAACCCAGGGTTTCCCCTTGGCCCCTTTCCTTCAAAGGTCAACAGCTCAACTGGCCGGCTGACTCGAGCGGGGTTACAACCGGCGCGGCAATGACAGACGACCGAGGAACTGCACGAGCTCGGTCAGGGTGACGGAGAGCACCTGGAAGTTGTCTGAGAGGACTGACGGCAGCGGGAATCGCTGACGCTCATTGAACACCACGCGACCCCGGGTCGCCTGCGGGACCTCGAGATTATTGGACGGGCTCACGGTGCCGGTCAGATTGGCGGAGACGCCGTCGGAGATGCCGGAGGGGATCACCGTCAACGCCCCGTCGAGAACCGACACGGTGATCGGGGTCGTCGCCGTGCCGATCGTCCCGCCGGCGGTCAGGGTGGCCCCGGTCGTCGCCGTCACGTTCGTCGTCCCGCCGGTCGAGAGGATCGAGCCGTCGCCGGAGGCGGTCAAGGTCACCGAGGTTCCGCGGACCGATCCCACCGTCATGGTCCCGCCGCTGGTGATCGTCAAGGCGCCATCCGCCGTGGTCGCGCTGGTCACCGTCAAAGCACCGGTGTCCGAGAAGTCGAGGGTTCCGGTCCCGGTCACGCTGGCGGTGATGCTGTCCACGGCGGTGTCGAGATCAATCCCGGTGGCAGCGGTGGCGGTCAGCGTTCCAGCCGCCACGTTCGTGGCGGACCCGTTGGTGTCCGTGAGGGCGCCGGCGGCCGTGAGGGTCACCGCCCCGGTGCCGGCGTTGAGGGCCGCGAGCTTCAGGTCGCCACTGGTCGTGGCCAGGTCTAGCGCCCCGTTGGCCGCGCTGCTGGTGGCAGTGACGCTGGTGCTGGCGTTGACGTCGGTGTCAATCCCGCCATTCTGCGCCGTCAGGGTGACGGCCCCGCCGGTCACGTTGAGGGTGGCGCCGTTTCCATCGGTGATCCCCCCGGCGGCCGTCACGTCCACCGTCCCCGTGCCAGCATTGAGCGCCGTCAAGGCGGTGGCGTTCGTCCCGCGCGAGACGACCGTCAGATTCCCGCCGCGGGTGTTCACATCCTTCCCGTTGAAGTTGACCACGTCCGCGGCCTGGCCCCCCAAGTCGCTGTCCGACTCCAGCCGCAGGGCGTTCGTCCCGTCGAAAAGGGCGGTATTGTCAAGATGGTCCCCCAGTTTCAGCTCGCCGGTCGCATAGAGCCCGAGTGCCCCCGAAAACGCCACGATCTTGTTGACGAGATCGCTCTGTTGGCTAATCACAGCATCGTCGTTGTAGTAAAAGCTGATGGGCCCTGACGCGTTGATCCCGTTGTTCGCCAGCGAGAAACTCTTGCCGGCCATGGTGACCGATCCGCCGCCGGTGGTCGTCACGACCTTGCCGTTCTTCTGGGTCACCTTGCCGCTGCCGTTGTCCCAGTCTTGCAACGTGGCACTGTCGTGGTCCGCCAGGAATGCGAGGCTCGCCCCGTTATTCGCGGTCACGTTCGCCTCGATTTTCACATCCCGGTCAGCAAAGTAGGTCGTGTCCGTCGTCACGGTGGTGTTGCTGCTGATGGTCAGATCGGTGGGATCGAACGCGAAGGTCCCGCGGGCAAAGCCGGCCGCCGCGTCTCCCAGAACGGTGCCCCCCACGATCGCGTTCCCCGTGGCGCTGAGCTCGCCCACGCCTCCAGGCCCGCCGGCCGCCCCACCCCGCAGATCCACGACGGCCTCCGGGGCCATCATCACATCGCCATCCAGCGCCCGGACCTGAATCTCCCCACCGGGGCCGGTCGCCCCCCCATCGGCCCGCAGCGTCCCGGCGACCCGAACATCCCCGCCGCCGCCGGTCAGGACGATCCGGCCGGCGCGCGCCTCGATGGCAGTCGCTTCGATGACGCCGGTGTGATTGACCGCCCGCTCAAAAATCTGCGCCGCCGCCGAGGCCGACACCAGCACGAATCCGCCGGCCGCCGACATGACGCCAGTATTCGCCGCAGCGTCGGTGACCTGGCCGTCGGGCCCGAGGACGAGCGCCGAAGTCGGGGCATCCACCACCACGGCGATCCGCCCGTCCGGCTCGAAGCTGAGCGTGGTCCGCGCGCCGGCAGCCAGGGCCACGGTCCCGAGCCGGGCGGTGATCGAGCCGGCGTTGGCGACCGCCCCGCCCAAGAGGGCGATCACCCCGCCGTCACCGGTCGTCCGCAGGGTGCCGCGGTTGACCACGGCGCCGGACGGCGCCCCGTCCGGCTGGAGGAACCGGTACCGCTGGTCGAGGAAATCCTGGGTCGCGAGATCGAGCGAGGAGGCGATGAGTCCGCCCACGTCCACGACGGCCGAGGGGGCGAACAGCATGCCGGCGGGATTGATCAGAATCAGCAGGCCGTTGGCCGTCAGCGTACCAGCGATCTGCGAGGTCGCGCCGCCGGTTACGCGGTTGAGGACGCTGGCGGACGACGACGGCTGGAGGAAGCGGACGGTCTCCTGAGGGGCGATGTCAAACGATTGCCAACGGACCACGGCTTGATCGGACGCGGTGATCTGGAGGGTTCCGTCGGCGAGCGTGTCGAGACTGGCGGTCCCGTGTTCCACATCGACCCCTTGCGGCAAGGCCCAGGCGAGAGGGGTCGCCGACTGCATGGCCAACAGAACTGCCATGACGAGCGCTAAGGGCCGCCAGATTGTTGGTTGCCGCGTCTGCGCGCACATCGTCGGGATTCTCCGTTCACGCGAGCACTGGCAACCCGGCTACCCTTCACGAAAGGCCTCGACAAGTGGCCAACACTAAGGGCCCGTGGCTTTGCGTCCCACCCTTACGGATGGTTTGCCTTGAGGCAGACTCTCACTTCTCCTATCACCGGGAGTATACCTGATGGCTGTGCGAAAATGCCCAGGGGATGAAAATTAGAATCCGAGGTTGACCGCGTAATGGATGCGCGGACGGTCCTCGTCTTCCGAGGAGGTATCGCCGACGGGGAGGGCCAGGTCGAGGACGGCCGACGTAGACGGGCTCCAGGTCCACCGCAGCCCCACGCCGACCCCCTGCAACCGCCGTTGCGCCTCCTCCGTCTGCAGCGGCTTGCGCAGGAAGGCGGCCCCGCCGTCGTAAAAACCGGCGAGAGACCACGTGGGCGCGCCGCGGCGATGCCCCCACGGCAGCGGGGCGCGCACCTCGACCGTGCCGACGTAGCCGTAATCGCCGAGGAATTCCCCTTGCGGGTAGCCACGGACCGTCTCCGCCCCGCCGATCTGGAGCATCTCTGCCGGCGGCAGGCGGTCATCGGTCCACTGCCAGGCGCCGCGCGCCAGGAGCTGGAACTGGCCCCAGAGCCGCTGGAGGCGGCCGCCGGCCACCGTCAGCCGGACGAACTGCCCGCCGGTTTGAGTGCGGCTGGCGGCGGGGTCTTCTTTCCGCGACGATCCGAGGAATCGGCTGAACCCGATGCCGAGCTCGGTGGTCAGCATGCCGCGGCCGTGCGGATCGTGCCCCAGCCAATTCGGCCCGGTGCGCAGGACGCGGAGGTCGTCCTTCCCGCGGTCGCCGCCGCCTTCCCGGGAGCGGATCCGTTTCCCGTCTATGCCCACGTTCCACTCGGCCTCCCACGACGGCCGCTGGATGATCGGCTCGGACCACGTCAGGCCGAGGACGGTCGCCCGCCCCTCGATGGGGCTCGGCCGGAACTGCATCCCGAGCTGGACGTCCGCGTGACTGGCATCCAACCCTACCGTGCGCCCGGAGGCGCCCAGCGGGATCAGATAACTGGCGGTCGTCCCCAAGAAACCGGTGCGGGGGGACCGCTCCGTGCGGACGACGAGTTGGTCATCGTGGCCCGTGAGATTGTGATGGCCGAGGATGAGGCCGTGGCGGAATCGCCCGGAGAGCCGCGCGCCGGCATTATGCGCGAACAGGCCGGCATGGATCGGCGACTGCTCGTCCACGTTCAACACGACGTCTGTCGTGCCGGGCGCCTCGCCGGGCATCAACACCGCCGCCACCCGACGATCCGGCGTCGCATTGAGGCGGGCCAGATCGCCCTGCAACCGGGGGTAATTCAGGAGCGCCCCTGGCCGGCTCTGCATCCGCGCGCGCAACGTCGTCGGGCGGCTGTGTGTCGCCCCCTCCACCCGGATGGCCCCCACGAGACCGTCGAGGAGCCGCAGCGTCACCACGCCGTCGGTCACATCCTGCGGGGGGAGGGACACCCGGCTCGTGACATAGCCGCGCCGCCGCAGCCAGTGGGTGAGGGCCTGCGTCAGCTGTTGCAGGTCCGCGAACGTGAGCGCGCGCCCCTCATAAGGCGCGGCGATCGCGCGGAACGCCCCTTCGGGGATGAGCGGGCGACCCTCCAAGCGAACAGTCCGGACCAGGAACGCCGGGCCCGCCGGGACCGGCGGCGCCTCGGGCGCCGAGGTCCGATCCTCAATTGATGGGACGACCGATTCCTGGGGCTCTTGGGGGGTGGCCCGTCGGCGAAACCGCTGCTCTTCCGGTCCCGCCTCCGTGCGGGGAGACGCGCTCGTCTCCGCCGCGCGGCTCGTCGAGCCGTCCAGCGCAAGGAGGGCAGCCGCCACCAGCATCCAGGCCGCGCGGGGGATGTGTCCCATCGAGGATCACGCCTTGGCAGGGGTCGAGTGCCAGCGGTGGGGGGGTTTGGGGAGGCACGCCGTGACGGTGGCCGCCAATCCCAGGAAGATCCCTGAGGTGGGTCCCCACCCGTCTGGGATGGTGATCTTCAGGATCGCGACCGCGGTGACGATCCAGACAAACAGCAAGAACAGCCCGCGCAGTTGATGCGGGAACCACGACACCATGAAATAGCGACCTCGCCGGATCCCCAGCCATCCCAACAGCGCGAAGGCGCCCAGCGCAGCCCAGGCGGCGCGCAGGAGTAGCTCGCCGGCCTCCGGGCTGAGCACGGCCCGCTCGCGGGTCCAATAGGCGATGCTGTTGGCCAGCGCCCATGCCGGGACCGCCCACAACAACCACGCGCAGGCCGCCCACCGCTCCCACGGCTTCACCTCAATCGGCGGCGTCCAACCGGTATCCTCGAGCGCAAACGCGGCAACGGCCAACGAGAGGCCGCCGACGGCGCCGATGCCGTGCTCGGCGATTTTCCACCAATCAACGGCGAGGCCGGTCATCTGCCCGAGCCCCTGCACCCACGCGGCCAGCGGGAATCCGAGGCCGAAGCCGAGCGCGCCGGCCAGCGCCAGGCGGATCGACGAGCGGTCGTGCTTCCAGACGCCGACATACGCGGTGAGCATCCCCCACGCCCCGAGCAGCACGAGTACCATCAGGTCCCGGGTGATCAAATCTTGCAGCCCCTGGACGTGCGCTGAGAGCGGGAATTCGATCAGCGCCCAGACCCCCAGCAGCCCCACCCCGATCGTCATCCGCTCCCAGAGCCGGTACCGCGGCAGCGCCAACCCCAGGCCCAGCGCGAGACCGCCGAGGCCGCCCCAGGCGACCCCGACGAAGACGAGCGAGACAATGCCATGCAGAATCCCGTGGAAGGCGAGCCCGACGAAGCGGCCGTAGCTGAGCGCCCCGCCGATGGCGAAGCCGAGACTGCCGAGGACGCTGGCGCCGATCCACCGCGGGGAGCCGGTGACCGCGGCGATCGCCAGGCCGGCCATCGCCCCGGCGATCGCCCCGCCCCGCTCATGGCCGTGGACCCCGCGCAGGCCCCACGCCAGCGCCACCGCCAGCACAACGACGCAATAGGCCGCCCACGACGGGCGCGCAGACGGGAGGGGGGCGGGCTTCGCGTTCATGGTCGAGATCGCTGAGCGAGTGGGGTGGCCCCTCACACGATGAGTTCGCGATACGTATGGGCCAGGTCGGTGATCGGGCGATGGGTCGCCGGGTCTTCGATCGCCAACGACGCGGCCGTGGCCGCCTTGAGGAGGGGGATGTTGTCCGCCAGCCGCTCCTCGAAGGTCGGGAGTTGGATCTGATAGAACACGCCGAGCGCGACCCGGTCCCCCTTCCGATGGGCCATCTCGAATGCCGCCTGCCGCTTGGTCTCGACCTCGGCGGCGTCGGCGGCGCTCTTGACGCGCCCGTCGTAGCCGATCTCCTCCAGCTTGTACGTGCGCGGCTTCGGGCCCTGCGGCGTCGGCACCGTCTGGGCAAACCAATCTTTGGTGTGCAGGTCATTGTAGGTCGGGCACGGCTGCAGGACATCCACGAGCGCCATCCCCCGGTGCTCGACCGCCTGGCGGATCGTCACCTTCAGATGCGGCAGGTCGAACGCGTAGCTGCGGGCGATGAACGTGTAGCCGGCGGAGAGGGCCAGCGCGATCGGATTGACGCCCTCGTTGAGGTTAGGCAACGGCAGCGATTTGGGTTTGGCGCCGCGGCCAAGCGTCGGCGAGGCCTGGCCTTTCGTCAACCCGTAGACCTCGTTGTCGAACACGATGTACGCCAGGTCCACGTTGCGGCGGCCGGCGTGCACGAAATGCCCCGCCCCGATGCCATAGCCGTCGCCGTCGCCACCGACGGCGATCACGTGCAGTTTCGGGTTGGCCAGCTTCGCCCCGAGCGCGAATGGGACGACGCGGCCGTGCAGCGTGTGGACGCCGTACGTCTTGACGAAGTGCGGGGTCTTGCTCGAGCAGCCGACGCCGGAGAACAGGAGCACCTCCCACGGCGGCAGCTGCATGTCGGCCAGCGCCATGGTGATCGCGTTCAGGATGCCGAAGTCACCGCAGCCGGGGCACCAGTCGGAGTGGACGTCGGTCTTGTAGTCGGCCGGTTTCAGGGCGACGGGGGCGTTAACGGCCATGACGGAGCACCACTCGCGGGGCGTTGGTCTTGACGACCTCGGTCACGGCCGCCACGAGCTCACTCTCGGAAATCGGCCGGCCGGTCCACTTGAGGATGGCGTGCGGGATCGCGAGGCCGGTCTCCTGCCGAATCAGCGTGGCGAGCTGGCCGGTGTAGTTCATCTCGATATCAATCACGCGGGGGGCGCCTTTCAACAGCGAGGCCAGCTCCTTGCCGGGGAACGGCCACATCAGGTGCACCTGGATAAACCGGCAGCGGATCCCCTGCCCGCGCAGGATCGGGAGCGCGTCCAGGATCGCCCCCTTCGGCGACCCCCAGCTCACCAGCGTGACGTCTGACGGGTCGTCGCCGTACACGTGGAGCTTGCGGGCCAACGGGATCTCGCGCGCGGCCAGCCGCAGCTTGCGCATCCGCTTATCGTGCATCGCGATCCGGTTCTCGGGATCCTCGCTGATATGCCCTAACGCATCGTGCTCGTCGCCGGACATCCAGAACAGGCCGCCCGGCTGGCCCGGGATCGCGCGCGGCGACACGCCGCTCTCGGTCACGGCAAACCGCGGGAATTGCCCGCCGTTGGATGCCGTCGCGGCCAGCGCCGCCTCGGACGCCAGCTCGCCGCGCTGGATCCGCAGATGGTCTTCTTTGAACGGGAGAATGGTCTCGGTATTGTTGGCCACCGTCTTGTCGCCGAGGAGAATCACCGGGGTCTGGTACCGCTCGGCGTCATTGAACGCCTCGAACGCGTCCTCGAAATACTCCGCTGGGTCGCCCGGCGCCAGCACGATCCGCGGGAACTCGCCGTGCGCGGCCGAGAGCACGAATTTCAGGTCGCCCTGCTCGGTGCGGGTCGGCAGGCCGGTCGCCGGGCCGCCGCGCTGGTAGTTGACGATGACCACCGGCACCTCGTTCATCCCGGCCCAGCCGAGCCCCTCGGTCATCAGGCACATCCCCGGCCCGGAGGTCGAGGTGGCGGCGCGCACGCCGGTGATGCCGGCGGAGATCGCCATCAGGAGGGCCGCGATCTCATCCTCGGCCTGCACGACGAGGGCCCCGTATTCCGGCCGCCCCTCGAGATAGACACTCTCATCGCTGGCCGGCGTGATCGGGTAGTAGGTCTGGAACCGGCAGCCGGCCTTGAGCTTGCCCAGCGCGGTGGCGGTCGTCCCGGTCACCAACAGGCGCTTCGGCGTGTTCGGCGTCGGCTGGAGGTGGTAGGGGAACCGCTCGATCACCTCCGGCGGCACGGCGGCGAAGGCATGCTTCGCGGCGGCGATGTTGAGCGGGACCGCCTGGGCCTTGCGGCCGGTGAACATCTCCTCCAGCGTCTGGAACAGGTATTTCAGGTCGAGTTTGAGCAACGCCATCGAGGCGGCGACGGCGATGGCGTTGCGCACGATGGCGATCTTGCTATAGTCGGCGCCGGTCTCGGCCGCGACCTTCTGCAAGATCTCCCCATAGACGATCGGGATGGTCAGCGCCCCCTTGGCCAGCTGGAGCG
>JACQRF010000001.1 GCA_016206635.1 Candidatus Omnitrophota bacterium | reverse complement strand
GGGGGTGAGGGCTGGCGCCGATCGGCGCCAGCCCTCACCCCCTCCCGTCCCTCCCGCCCCGACGGGGCTCCGGCTGCTGTCCATCGAGGGCGGGACCGCCGAGAACATCATCCCGGCGCGGTGCGTGGCCCAGGTGTCGGTCACGCCGGCGTCCCGGCCGGCGTTCGTGGCCCGTTGCCCCCGCGGGATGACGATCACCCCTCGCCGGCTCCCGGCGGGGTGGCATCCGACGCTGCCATGGCCCGATGTCGCCGCCTATCTGGCCGGGCTGGCCTCCCTGCTCGCCCCGTACCAGAAAACTCGCGACCGGGCGTTCGCGCCCCCCGGATTGACATCGGCCGTGACGCGGCTCCGGGTGGTCGAGGGGGCGTTGGTGCTGACGTTCGACGTGCGCTCGCTGCCGGGGCAGGACCTGGGGCGCATCGCGCAGCGGTGCGAATCGCTGGCCTGGACCTTGTTCGGCCCGCCGGGCGATCGCTGGCAGTTCCGGCGGGAGCGCCAGAACCCGGCGCTGCAGACCTCCCCCACCGCGCCGGTCGTGCGCCTGATGCGGGCGGCGATGCGCGCGGCGCGGGTCCCGGTGGCCCTCGCCGCGAAGTCCGGCTGCTCCGAGGCGGGCTGGTACCAGATGGTCGGCATCCCCTCCATCGTGTTCGGCCCGGGCCAGGCGCAGGGGAATATCCATCAACCCAACGAGCGCACCTCCCTGCGCCAGCTCCGCCGCGCGATCGCCGTTTATCACGCCGCCCTCGAGCGCGCCTGCACGTAATGTGACCGCCGCGCCGACGTTCCGGATCCGGCAGGCGAGGGTGAGCGACCTGCCGGCGCTCTGGCCGCTGGCGCGGCAGCTCGACTCCTACAATCTCCCCGCGGACCGCCGCGTGCTGACGCGGCTCGTCGCCACCTCCGTCCGCGCGTTCCGCGGCGCGGTGCCCAAGCCCACGGCCCGCTACCTCTTCGTCATGGAGCGTCCGCGGGACCACCGCGTCGTTGGCTGTTCTCTGATCATCGCCAAACACGGCACGCCGTCGCGGCCGCACTTTTGGCTTGACGTCACGACGGCGCCGGGCTGGGGGCCGGCGCTGCGATTGGGGATGACGACGGACGGGCCGACGGAGCTCGGCGGCCTCGTCCTGCTGCCGCGGTTCCGCGGGCATCGGGAGCGGCTCGGGCGCCAGTTGTCCTACGCCCGCGTGGCCTATCTCGCGGCCCATCCCGAGCGCGGCGAGCCGGAGATCTTGGTAGAATATCTCCCACCGCTGACCCGCGCCGGCGACAGCCGGTTCTGGCGGGCGTTCGGCGGCCCGTTGACCGGGCTCTCGTACCGCGAGGCGGATCGCCGGAGCGTCACGGATACGGCGTTCATCCGGCGGGCGTTTCCGAGGACGCCGGTGCCGTTGGACCGGTTCCCGCCGGCCGTCCGTCGGGATCTCGGGGTGGTGCATCCCGCCGCGGCCGGGGCGTGCCGGCGGCTGCGGGCGATCGGCTTTCGTGACCTGCGGCAGGTGGAGCCCTTCGACGGCGGGCCGTACTACGGCGCGCGGCTCGCCGACCTGACGCTGGTGCGGCGGATGCGGCCGGGGCGACTCGTGGCGGCCGCGGAACAGGGACTGTCCCCACAAGGGACTGTCCCTGTTCCGAGAGACGGCCTGTTGTGCACGGCGCCGGCCCGCGGAGAATTCCGCGCCGTCGCCGCCACGTATCGTTGGCGCCACGATCAGGTGGAGGTGTCCGCCATGGTGATGAAGATGTTGGAGGGCCAACCCGGGATGCCCGTCCATGTCACCCCCCTCTAAAAAAGGGCCGCTGATGAAAGTGGCCCTTTTTCGGGGGAATTACATCGGGGGGCGGTGGGTGCGGCCGTCGGGTGGCGCGCCGCTCGTCAGCGAGGACCCCGGCGATCTGGCGCATCCGGTCGGCGCCGTGCGGGAAGACCCGTCGGCGGTGGACGCCGCGGTCGCCGCCGCCGCGCGCGCCTGGCCCGCCTGGTCCGGGGCGTCGTTCGCTCGCCGCCGCCGCGCCCTGAAACGCTTCCAGCAGGCGGTGCGCCGCCATCGGGTCCCGTTGGCCACGATGATCGCCCGCGAAGTCGGCAAGCCGTGGTGGGAGGCGATGCGGGAGGTGGATCGCCTGATCGCCCGGGTGGATGAGACCGTGACGTACGCCTGGCCGCGCGTGCGGCCGTTGACGGTCCCGGTGGCCGCGCGCGTGCGCGGGATCTGCCGGTACCGCCCCCAGGGCGTGCTGGCCATCCTGGGCCCGTGTAATTTCCCCGCGCACATCCCGGCCAGCCAGTTCCTCCCGGGACTGTTGACCGGGAATACCATCGTGTTCAAGCCATCGGAGTTCGCGCCGTTCGTCGGGCAGATGCTGGCGGCCTGCGCGCAGGAGGCCGGCCTGCCGGCCGGCGTGTTCAACGTGGTCGCCGGCGGCGGCGCCGTCGGCGCGCGTCTGATCGAGCAGCCGGCGGTGCGCGCAGTCCTGTTCACCGGATCGGTGGCGACCGGCCGTCGGATCCAGCAGGCGCTCTGGCGGCATGCGAACAAGAGCGTCGCGTTGGAGATGGGGGGCAAGAACGCGGCGCTCGTCTTGGCGGACGCCGACGTGCGGTTGGCGGCCCGCGAGGCGGCGATCGGCGCCTACGCCATGGCGGGCCAACGGTGCAACGCCACCAGCCGGATCATCCTCCATCGCCGGCGGGCCACGCGATTCCTCGACGAATTTCTGCCGCTGGTCGATCGGTTGACGATCGGGCACCCGATGACCCCCGGCACGTTCATGGGACCGTTGGTCAGCCGCGCCGCCGTCGCGAAATACCGCGCCGCCCTTGCGGTCGCCCGGCGGGACGGCTATGAACCGTTGAGACCTGGTGGCCCGGCGTCGGTGGCCGGCTATCGGGGCCACTATGTGCGTCCCAGCGTCCATCTGTGCGAGCGCCCGGGGTCGATCCGAAAAGGGACGGCCCCCTTCTACCGCACCAGCGAGATTTTTGGGCCCGACGTCGCGATCTATCTCGTCCGATCCACCGACGAGGCGATCGCCCTCAACAACGACGTGCCGTACGGCCTCGTCACCAGCCTATTCACGCGCTCGCGCCGCGCCTTCGAGGCGGTCAGCCGGCGCGTTGACACCGGGCTGGTGAATTGGAACCGCGGCACGATCGGCAGCTCCGGCCTGCTCCCGTTCGGGGGCACCAAAGCCAGCGGCAACCAGCAGCCGGCGGGGCTCTTCGCGATTCATCAGTGTGTCTATCCGGTGGCGGTGCTCGAAGACGAGCGCCCGCTGGTCGCCCGGGACATTCCACCGGGATTCCCGGCCTAAATGCCGCAGACAGTGCTGCTCGGCCACCCGCGGTATTTTCGTATCGTCGCCGGCGCCAATCCCCATACGCGCGATCGGTGGGGCCGCCGCCGCGTCGTCAAGCGGGACCGCATGCTGTGGCAATGGGAGCGGTTTCGCCAGACGTTGGTTGACCTGGGCGTCCGGGTGCTGGTTCTGCCGCCGTCGGTGGACCACCCCGGCGCGGTCTTTCCGGCCAATGCCGGGTTGCGGGTCGGCGACACCGTGTACCTGAGCCGTCCGAGTCCGGCGCGGGCCGGAGAGCGCGCGCTCTTTCGCCCATTCCTCGAGCGGCACGGCTACCGCGTCGAGGAGCTGCCACCGGTGCCAGGGGGGCCAGGCCCCCCTGGCACCGGCCACGAGGAGCATCCTCAGTGGGAAGGGGAGGCCGATACCTTTCCGGTGGGCGATCCGTCCGGGGACCCCGCCCGCGCCGTCTACCTGTTCACCCATGGCCGGCTGGAGCGCCCGCGCTGGACCCCCCGCTGGGGTTGGCCGCCGTACCGGCGGGTCTACGGGTTCCGGACCGATGCCCGCGCCCTGCCGGCCATTCAACGCGTGACGGCCCCGCGCGAGGTCATGCCGTTGGCATTGATGGATGAGCGGTATTATCATGGCGATACCTGCCTGGGGGCGTTTGGCCCGCGCCGGGAATGGCTGCTGGCCTATTGGCCGGCCCTGGCGCCCGAGGCGCAGCGCCGCCTGACCGACCGGTTCGGCGAGCGGATCGTGCCGTTAACCGCCGACGATGCGGCGGCGTTCGCCGCGAATGCGTTCCCAGTGGACACGCCCCGCGGCCCCCGGTTGGTCATCGCCCGCCAAATCAGCGCGGCGCTGGCCGCCACGATCCGCGCGCGCGGCGTCGAGCCGGTGTTTGTGGATGTCTCGGAGTTTACTGTCACCGGCGGCGGCTCCGTGAAGTGCCTGCTGCTCAATCTGGGGGATTCGTGATCCGCCGATGGGGGAGGGACAGCTCCCGCGTGCCCTCGGCCTACCGGTATTGCCAGTGGTTGACCGCCTCGCATTATGAGAATTTCCCAGTCGCCTCCTGGCTGATCCCGCCGGCGCTGCGGCCGCACGTGGCGGCCGTCTACGCGTTCGCCCGCACCGCGGACGATCTCTCCGACGAGGAATCTGATCCCCAGCGGGCGCTGACCCGGCTGGCACAGTGGGGTGAGTCGCTCGAGGCGTGCGTGGCCGGCCGCGCCACTCACCCGGTCTTCGTCGCCCTCGGCGAGACGATCCGAGTCTACGACCTCCCGGTCCAACTCTTCCGCGATTTGCTGACCGCGTTCACGCGCGATGTCACCGTCCATCGCTACGCCACCTGGGACGACCTGCTGACCAACTACTGCCGATACTCCGCCAACCCGGTCGGGCGCCTCGTGCTGTGGTTGTTCGGCTACCGCGATGCGGAGCTGCACCGCTTGTCCGACTGCATCTGCACGGCGCTGCAGCTTGTGAACTTCTGGCAGGATCTGGCGATTGATCTGCACAAGGACCGGATCTATCTCCCGCAGGACACCATGGCCCGGTATGGCGTCACCGAGGCCGCGTTGTTCGACCACGTCGTGGATGAAGGCTTCCGTCGGGCGATGACCGAGGCGGCCGATGTGGCGGAGCGGTTGTTCCGCGAAGGGGCGGCGTTGCCGGGGCGGGTGCGCGGACGGCTGCGGTGGGAATTGCGGGCCACCTGGCTTGGCGGGACGACCATTCTCCGGCGGACGCGGGCCGCCGGCTACGACACGTTCCGCCATCGTCCGGCCCTCACGACCGCCGATAAGCTGATGATCGCCATGCGTGCCTTCAGAGGGAAATCCTGTGCCGCTCATTGACATCGGCTCCCGCTACTGCCGCCATGTGGCGCGCGCCAGCGGCAGCAATTTTTATTACGCCCTCTGGTTGTTGCCCCCGGCCCGCCGCGAGGCGATGTTCGCCGTCTACAGCTTCTGCCGGGTGGTGGACGACGTCGTGGACAGCGGCGGACCCGCGGGGGAGGCGGTGCGGGAGCTGGCGCGCTGGCGGCGGGAGGTGGCGGCCTGCTACGAGGGATGGCCGGCCCATCCGGTGGGGCAGGCGCTGCGGACCGTCGTGACGACCTACGCGATTCCCCGGGCGCTGCCGGAGGATCTCCTGACCGGCATGTCGTGGGATCTGGCGCCGCGCCGGGTCGAGACCTTCGAGGAGCTGTCACAGTACTGCTACTACGTCGCCGGCGTAGTGGGGCTGATCGCGATCAAGGTATTCGGCTGTCGGCGGCCGGAGAGCCAGGCGTTCGCGCGGGCGCTCGGCGCAGCGTTCCAGCTGACGAATATCCTGCGCGACGTGGCGGCCGACGCGGCTCGTGGCCGCCTCTATCTCCCGCAGGAGGACCTGGCGCGATTCCACGTGACGGAGTCGCAGATCCATGACCGGCGCTCTGATGCGGCGTTCGCGGCGCTGATGGCGTTCGAGGCGGCGCGGGCCAGGGGATTGTTTGCGAAGGCCCGGGCCGCGATCACCCGCGAGGACCGCTGGGCGCTCACCCCGGCGCTGGCGATGGCCGCCGTCTACGAGCGCTTGTTAGCAGCGATGGCTCGCGTCCGCTACGACGTCTTCACCCACCCGATCCGCCTCTCCACCCCCCGCAAGCTGGTGCTGGCCCTCGCCGGCGCCCTCCTGTCGTAGCCAACGGCTACAGCCATTGCTCGAGCCGGTCGGCGAGGTACTGCGCCGGAGGATACTTGCGCACCGTGAGGCCCCCATGTTCAAGGCACGACAGGAACTGGGGAAGAGTCTTTGGCGTCACCAGCGGGACCGTCGTGACCTCCCAGAAGGACGAACGCCTTGGTCGAGCACGACCGACTTCAGACGATGGAACGTACAGGACGATTGTACCGGACGACCGTTTTGCCCTGGCTTCCTTCGTGACGTCAGCCGTGAGTTGCGAGAAGGATGAGCCGGTCATGACCCCAGAGGCCCCTGCCAATGCGTTGAGCAGCCGCTTCTTCTTCGTGATGACAGCCAGTGTCCCGCGCAATTCTGGGGGGTACAGTTGCAGGAAACGCAGGAGGGCCGGGTAGCTCTTCAATTGCACGTCCGGGAGGACCAAGACGGTTTTGTAGGGCCTGGCCATTCCGGGGGGATACGCCCACGGACCCCACGAACGAAGGATGGCCTGGATTTCTTCTGCCAACGGGACCGTGGCCGTGTCGCGCGGGCCCTCGTCGTGGAGGTCCTGACTTCTTCGCCGGATCGTCAGCACCAAGGGCTTCCGGAAACGTCTGGCGAGGAGCGATGCCGGTTGGGCAACCCACGCGCTATCCCCAGGATGCAGTAGTGTGGGATAGGTAATGGTGACACGAAGCCCCTTGGCCCCGTCGGTCGCGACATCCCCCATCTCCATCACATCGGGAGGTGGGTAGGCCATGGTGTGCCGCAGCGCCTGTTGGACGTCCGATTGGGCGATGAGACGATGCCCTTGTTTGATGAGCCAGGTCACGATCGGTTCAGGAATCAACCCGCGGAGTCGGACGGCCTCACTGCCCCCCAAGGGCTTGCCGTTGACTCGAATGGGTTCCGCCCACGGGTCGTCGAGCACGAGTGCCCCATCGCGTTCCTCAAGGTCGTAGAAGAGCCCGATGTTTAGCCGATCGCCCTTCACGGTTGCGACATGCGCATGCCATCCCCAGCGCTTCCCCCGCCTGAACACGTTCTGTTCAGGGTTGTCCACATCGAAGTGGCTGACCTTGCAGTGCTTGCGGAGGTAGTCGAGATGAAGCAGCCCCGTTTTGACGAGCCGCGCGACCGCCGCGGTATACGGCTGCTCCTCCAGCCCCGCGTCCGGCGAGGAGGCGCGCTCTTCCAGGCCGGTGGTGAGCAGGGTGGTGGTGGCCGACAGCTCGCGGCCCGCGCGGGGGCGGAGCGCCCACGCCCGCGCGGGGGCGAGCAGGGCGAAGACCAGGATCGCGGCGGCGAATCGTCGCATACCCCTAGTCTACCTGAGCGCGGCGTCGACGGCAAGACAATCTACGAGTTAACTTTTGATTAACAGCAAGGTGCGCCACGCGCCCCGCAGGTTTCGCCTGATGTACGAGCGCTGATCCTGGTGTATACTTGAGGCAGACAAGGGGTGGCCAATGAAGTTTCGGGTACTCATCGAACAGGATGAAGACGGCGTGTACGTGGCGGAATGCCCGTCACTGCCGGGATGCGTCTCGCAGGGAAAAACTTACCGTGAGGCCCAGCGGAATATTCAAGAGGCGATCCAAGGCTATCTGGAGAGCTTGCACAAACACCACGACCCCATTCCCCCGACGATCCACGAAACGTTGGTAGACGTCAAAATCCCTGCGTGAGTTGGCTTCCCGTTTGCTCAGGCCACGAGGTCGTCAAAGCCCTGGCGAAGATCGGCTATCGGATTGATCACCAGCGGGGGAGCCATGTTATCCTGCGTCACAAAGACCCACCGTATCGTCGTCTGTCGGTTCCTGCTCACAAAGAAATTGCCAAGGGCACGTTGCGAGCCATCATTCGGGAAGCGGGGTTCTCCGTGGCGGAGTTCCGGCAACTTCTCTAAGCGCGACTCGTCTGTCGTCGTACGATAAACGAGCCGCATCTTCATCACATGACACCACGAGCGATTGTCATTGGCGGCGGGCTGGCGGGGCTGGCGGCGGGGGTAGCGCTGGCCGACGCGGGCTGGCGGGTCACCGTGCTGGAGCGGGGCGGGGCGCTCGGAGGCCGGGCGCGGTCGTTCACCGACCCGGCCAGCGGCGACGTGGTGGACAACGGCCAGCACGTCTTCCTCGGCGCCTACACGCAGACCCTCCGATTCCTCAAGCGCCTCGGCACCGACCACCTGATCCGTTTCCAACCACAGTTGACGGTCGCATTCGCGGAGGCCGGACGACGGCCGGCGGTGTTGCGTTGCCCGTCATGGCCGGCCCCGTGGTCCCTGGCCGCGGGGCTCTGCGGCTTCGGCGCGCTGTCGTGGGGGGACAAGCTCGCGATGCTGCGAGTGGTGCGGCATCTCAGAACAGGGACAGTCCCCTCCAGCACTGGGGACAGTCCCTGTTCTGCTGACGACCATCTTGACCAGATGACGGTGGCGCAGTGGCTGGCGACGCTCGGCCAGACGCCCCGCAGCCGCCAGGTGTTCTGGGATCCGCTGACGATCGCCGCGCTCAACGACGACCCGGAGCACACGTCGGCGCTGGGGCTGGCGACGGTGCTGGCTCGGATGTTCGGCCAGGGATCGTCTGCCGCGCGGCTCGGCTTGGCCACCGTCGGCCTGAGCGATCTTTACACGCGGCCGGCGGCGCGCATTATCGAGCAGGCCGGCGGCACAGTGCGGGTGAACACCGCGGTGGCGGCGGCCGACGGCGACGGCGCGCGGGCGACCGGCCTGCGGTTGGCCGGCGGCGAGCGACTGACGGCCGATGCCTACGTGATCGCGACGCCGCCGCACGAGCTGGCGCGCCTGCTGCCGTCGTCGCTGACGAGCCGCGATCCGACACTGGCGGGACTCTCCCGGTTCACCGCGTCGCCGATCGTGTCCATCAACCTGTGGTTGGACCGGCTGATCACAGACCAGACGTTCGTCGGCCTGATCGGCCGCCGGGTCCAATGGGTGTTTAACCGGTCGCAGGTCGTCACGGCGGGGCCGAGCACCCACGTGGCGCTGGTCATCAGCGCGGCGGCGGCGTACGTCGGGCAGTCGAACGAGCCATTGGTGGCGCTCGCCCGCGAAGACCTCGAGGCCTGCCTGCCGGCCGCCCGCGGCGCGCGGTGGCTCAAAACCCAGATCGTGCGGGAGCATGCCGCCACCATCCGGACCCCGCCCGGCAGCCAGGCGTGGCGGCCCGGTCCGCGGACCCCCTGGCCCAACCTCTCTCTGGCGGGCGATTGGACCGCCACCGGTTTGCCGGCGACCATCGAGAGCGCCGTCGCCAGCGGGGCCGCCGCGGCGTTACAAATTGCTTGCACATCAAATCCTGCCGCGTTAGCATAACGGTTTATCAAAGTTCCTTCATGATCATGCATGCGACGCGGACCCCACTCGCGACCTATCTCAAGCACCGCCAAGCGCTGATCCATCGCGCATTGGACACCGTCCTGCCACCGGCCGGCGAGGCGCCGTCGGTCATCCATGAGGCGATGCGGTACAGCGTGCTGGGGGATGGCAAGCGGATCCGGCCGATCCTGACGCTCGCGGCGGCCGAGGCGGTCGGCGGCGCCTTGGAAGAGGCGATGCCGGCGGCGTGCGCGGTGGAGCTGGTCCACGCCTATTCCTTAATTCATGATGATCTGCCGGCGATGGATGATGACGATCTGCGCCGCGGCCGGCCGTCGTGCCACAAGCAGTTCGGCGAGGCGATCGGCATCTTGGCCGGTGACGCGTTGCTGACGTTGAGCTTTGCCATCCTGTCCGCGCGGCGTCGCCGCCCGGCCGTCTGGATAGCGGTCGCCCGCGAGCTGGCCCGGGGCGCCGGGACGTTCGGCATGGTCGGGGGGCAAGTCATGGATATTCAGGGGGTGGGCCGCACCCCGGATCGGCAGGCGATGGACTACATCCTCACCCATAAGACAGGCGCCCTCATCACCGCGGCGGTCCGCATGGGGGGGCTCGCCGGCGGCGCGAGCCGCGCCGCGCTCGCGAAGCTCACCCGCTACGGGGAGTGCGTCGGCCTCGTGTTCCAGTTGGTGGACGATCTCTTGGATCGTGATGGCGTAGTCCCGGTCTGGGGTGAGGCGCCCACGCGCCGGAAAGCCCAGACGCTGACCGGCGAGGCCACGCAGGCCGTCGCCTCGCTGGGCCGCCGGGCCGAGCCGCTGGCGCGGCTTGCCGAGTTCCTGCTCACGAGGGCCGCGTAACCATGGCCCGCCTCCTCGACCAGATCAACAGCCCGGCCGACCTGCGGGCGTTGCGCCGGGACCAGCTGCCGCAGGTGGCGCAGGAAATCCGCGACGTCATCATTCAGACCGTCTCCAAGACCGGCGGCCACCTCGGCGGCTCGCTCGGCGCCGTCGAGCTGGTCCTCTCGCTGCACTACGCCTTCAACACCCCGGAGGATCACCTGGTCTGGGACGTCGGCTACCAGGCCTACGCGCACAAGCTGATCACCGGCCGCCGCGACCGGTTCCATACCCTGCGCCAGCTCGGCGGCATCAGCGGGTTCCCGCACCGCGACGAGAGCCCGTACGACCTGTTCACGATCGGCCACGGCTGCACATCCATCGGCACGGCGTTCGGGTTGGCCCGCGCCCGCGATCATCATGGCCAGCATCACAAGGTCGTGGCAATCATCGGCGACGGCTCGCTGCCCGGCGGGATGGCCCTGGAGGCGCTGAACAACGCCGGCCATTCCAGCACCGATTTCCTGATTATCCTCAACGACAACAAGATGGCGATCGCGCCGGCCACGGGGGCGTTGTCGCGCACGCTCAATCGCATCATCACCGATCCGCTGTACAACCGCCTCCGCCGCACGCTGGAGGGCCGGATGCAGCGGCTCCCCAAGCTCGGGTTCCGGATCGTGCGGCTGGCCCGCCGGGTGGAAGAGCACCTCAAGAGCTACCTCACGCCCGGCCTCATCTTCGAGGAGCTCGGCTTCCGCTACTTCGGGCCGGTGGACGGCCACGACACCGACCAGCTCGTCAAGACCTTGTCGAATATCAAAGCGCTGCCGGGGCCGAAGATCCTGCACGTCATCACGGTGAAGGGGAAAGGGCTCTCGTACGCGGAGCAGGAGCAATGGAAATATCACGGCGTCGTCCCGTTCGACCCGGCCACCGGCGAGTTCATCAAGAAGCCCTCCTCGGAAACCTACACCCAGCGGTTCGGCAAGGCGGTGATCGCCCTGGCCGAGCAGGACCCGGCGATCGTGGCGATCACCGCGGCGATGCCCGACGGGACCGGCCTCGTCGAGTACTCGAAGCGGTTCCCCGAGCGGTTCTACGATGTCGGGATGTGCGAGCAGTACGCCGTGGCGTTCGCGGCGGGGCTCGCCAAGGCCGGCGTCAAACCGATCGCCGCCATCTACTCGACCTTCCTCCAGCGCGCGTACGACCAGACGATCCACGATGTGTGCATCCAGCGGCTGCCGGTGATCTTCTGCCTGGACCGCGCGGGGCTGGCCGGCGACGACGGGATCACCCATCACGGGATGTTCGACCTGGCGTACCTGAGCCCGCTGCCGAATCTCGTGATCGCCGCCCCGAAAGACCTCGATGAATTCGAGGCGATGCTCCAGTTCGCCGCGCGGCACACCGCCGGGCCGATCGCGATTCGGTACCCGCGCGGCGGCGTCCTGCGCACGCCGGCGCTGCCGATCGTGGAATACCTCGACCCCAAGAGGCCGATCCAGGTGGGGCAGGGGGAGTGGCTCGTCGAGGGGACCGACGTGGCGCTGCTGGCGCTCGGCAGCATGGTGGCGCCGGCGCTCGAGGCGGTGGCCCTGCTGCGCCAAGAGGGAATCAGCGCCTCGGTGATCAATGCCCGTTGGGCCAAGCCGCTCGATACCGGCCTCATCGAGCAGGCGGTGCAGCGCCACCGCGCGATCGTGACCATTGAAGAAGGGGTCAAGCGCGGCGGGTTCGGCAGCGCCGTGCTGGAATATCTCGAGGCCCAGGGCATTAATCGCGTCCGGATCCGCGTGGTGGGTCTCCCCGACCGGTTCGTGGAGCACGGCAAGCGGGAGCTGCTGCTGGAGCAGGGCGGGCTCACCTCGCCGGCGATCGCCGAGCACGCGAAATCAGTGCTGGCCCAGGCCCCGTCCCTCTCCTCGGTCTGACCTCGCGTGGCCAGCGCACATTCCGTGACACCGTTGCCGAATGCCTCCGTGGAGGGTGAGATGCCCCGTGAGTCCCTCCCTCGGCAATTGCCGAGGGAGGGACTCACGGGGCATCTCTTGCCGATCGATACGGCGATCGCCCGCGCCCGCCAGGCCTTGTTGGCCCTCCAGCATCCGGATGGTTACTGGTGCGGCGAGCTGGAGGCGGACACCACCCTCGAGTCGGACACCATCAAGTTTTGGCGGTTCCTCGGGCGGGCCGACCCGGTCCGCGAGCGCCGGCTCGCCGCGCAGATTCTCGCCAAACAGCTCCCGGACGGCGGGTGGAACATCTACGACGGCGGCCCCTCGGAGCTCAACGCGACGGTCAAGGCCTACTTCGCGCTCAAGCTGGCCGGCCACTTGGCCGACGGCCCCGTCTTATCCAAGGCGCGGGCGACGATCCTGCGGCTCGGCGGCCTCGGCCGGGTCAACAGCTTTGAGAAAACCTACCTCGCGATGTTCGGCCAGTATCCCTGGAGCCAGGTCCCGGCCTTGCCGCCGGAGCTGATCCTGCTGCCGACCTGGTGCCCCTTCAACATCTACGAAGTCTCGGCCTGGTCGCGCACGATCTTGGTGCCGCTGGCGGTCTTGTACGCGACCCGCCCGTCGGTCCCGACGCCGCCGGGATGCGAGTTGGACGAGCTGTGGGCG
>JACQRF010000054.1 GCA_016206635.1 Candidatus Omnitrophota bacterium | reverse complement strand
GGGTCAGACGTCGAGCAATTGCGACAGGGAGAGGCCGAAGGCCTTGGCGATCCTCTCCAGGAGTCCCAAGGACATGGAGAGGGTCGAGGCCGGATCTTCCGCCTGGGTGATGCGCCGCGGCGTCAGGCCGGTCCGTGTCGCCAGCTCGGTCGGCGTCCACTCGGCTTGCCGGCGCAGGGTACGCAGGCGCCGCGCCAATCGGCGCTGAATGCCCTGCGCCGCCACGGCGTCGCGGGCGTAGCTGGCCAGCGGCGGGGGCGGCAGCTGCAGGAGCTCGGAGGGGCCGAGGCCGAAGACGTTGGCGAGGCGCTCCAACGAATCCACCGTGAGATTGGGGGGCCGCTTCCCCTCGATGCGCTGGTAATACTTGTAGTCCAGCCGCGACTTCTCCGCCACGGCTTGTTGGGTGTAGCCGTACCGCCCCCGCAGCGCCCTCAGCCGTCCCGCCACGAGCGCGCGCGATGTGCCGGCCATGGGTCGTATTCTGGCAGAAGCCCCACCGAGTGGACACCTAACTATACTACGGTGTATACTGGTAGTGGGGTCATATGATCAACATCCTGATCGTAGATGACGAGGCGGAACTCCGGCAGTGCCTGCAAATGTTCCTGGAGCGGCAGGGGTGCCGAGTGTGGACGGCCGCGACGGGCCAAGAGGCGCTGGCCCTCCTCCAGGCCCACCGGCCGGGGGTCTTGCTGTTGGACCTCAACTTGGGCCGGGGCTCCCTCTCCGGCTTCGAGGTCCTTCGGCAAGGCCGGGCGGTGTCGCCTGAGACCAGGGTCATCGTGATTTCCGGGGCTGCGGATGAGACGACCAAGGCGGAAGCGTTAACGCTGGGGGCCACCCGCTACCTGGAGAAGCCGCACAGCGTCCAGCGGGTGTTCAGCGCCGTGGGGGATGTCGCCGGCGAGGGGCCTGGAACACACTAAACGGGCGGGGTGGCTCGGAGTGTTCACCCGCCCGTTTAGGCGCTGCCGTTCACCATCTGTGACCCCTATCGGCAGGAGCGGTTCGTGCCACCCTCCTCCTGCTGTTCCTAGTATACACCCTCCGCCACGGCCGAAGGGAAATACCGCGGAAGATGACAATGGGCGTGCCATGCGGATCGGGGGCGGCGCAACATTCGCTAGGGCGGGGCAGGTTCGGGTGCTACAATCGGGCCGATGCCGGACGTGGCGCAACGCTTCCGACACGACCTGCTGCCGGATGAAATGATCCAGTGGGCGGGGCAACCGGACCCCTCCGTGCTGTTCGGCCCCGCCGACCTGGTGTTGGTCCCCTTCAGCCTGCTGTGGGGCGGCTTCATCCTCGTCTGGGAAGTGACGGCCATCGGGGCGGCCGTCCTGAGCTGGAAGAGCGGGTGGCCCGTCCTCGCCTTCTTTCCCTTCTTCGGCCTGCCATTCCTGATTGTGGGCGCCTATCTCACCGTCGGCCGGTTCCTGTATAAGGGGTGGAGAAAACGGCGGACGTATTATGCCCTGACGACCCGGCGGGCGCTGGTGCTCACAGAGGGGCGGGGGCGGGAGCTCCAGACCGAATTCCTCAAGGACGCCGGCGGCATCAGCCAGACGGTCCGGCCGAACGGGATCGGCACGATCCAGTTCGGCGGGGCCCACCGCCTCTCGGCGCTGTACGGCAACATGGGGTTGGATCCCCTCACGGCGTTTCTCGGGAAAGACGGGGTTACGTTCTTCGACATCCACGAGGCCCGTCGGGTGTACGAGATGGCCATGGCGCTGAAGGCGGGCTAAGACCAAGGGGGAAGCATGCCGGTGTGGAAGCAGGTGCTCCGAGAGCTGCGCAATCCTGCGATCGTGAAGGGCTACCTCGCTGCGCGCGGCCGATCCCTGGTATGGACGATCCCGGCCACATGGCTGGTCGGCGCGATCCTCCATATCTACATGATGGCATTCTGGTATGACGGCTACAGCGTTTCGGCCGGCGCCCACGTGATCGGCCAAGGGAATCTCCTCTGGGGCACGCTCGAGTGGAGCGTCGTGCCGTTCCTGCTCTTCTTCGCCGGCGGGTACCTGCGGGCCGCCGGCACCGGGGCCGTGGTGGCCTACCTGCGCACGGCCCCGAGCGGGCTGGGGATGGCCATCCGGGCGATCGAATCCCACGTCGGGGAGCGGCCGGTCCAGGAATGGTTGTTGATCAACATCGGCGCGGTCTCGTTGCTCAGCCAGCTTTTCAAGAGGCCGTACGGGTCCTCGATGGGATTTCTGCTGCTGGCTGTCGCGGCGATCGCCATCGCGGCCTTCGCCGTCCAGCGGCCGTCGGCCCGCTCGGCCCAGGCGCCGATCTACCGGCAAGGGTGGTTCCTCTCGCTGTGCGTGGGGATCGGCCTCGTGTTGGGCAGTACCCGCTACGGGGTGTTGGGAGGACTTCTCCTGGGTGGGGGGCTCTTCCTGCGATGGAAGCGGCGGTCGGGTGGGACCGGGCCCGGGTCGAGGCTGGCGCTGTGGGCGCTGTTCGCCGTCGGGGTCTGGCTGCTCTGGAAAGAGCTCCTGTGGGCGGATGACGGAGGATGGGTAGAGTTCCGTTCCTCCAACCCGGACGGCAATCCCCTGGATTGGGCGAAGGACGAGGGGGGCAAGCGAGTCGTCTCCTATGGCGCGGCCGCCGGCGGCGTCTCCGCCGGCAGCGGGGCCGCCGGGGATTATGCCGGGTATACGGCGGCGCAGACCGCGGGTCCCAGTGGGGGGACCCAAGGTCAGTCCCCCGGCGCCGGCGGGGCCGGTCGGCCTGGCCCGCGATGGGGTGGGCCGCGCCCTGGTACCCCAGGCCTTGGTGGCCCTACCGTCTCGCGTTAGCGGCGGCGATGTCGGGGCGGTAATCCCCGTCGTTGTGCACCGAGATGAACACCGATCGCCACGGGTGGTCCGGGAGCCCGAGCTGGTAAACCCCGCGCTCTGTGAGACGCAGCACGCGGCGCTGCCCGGGGCCGAGGGTGATGGTCTCGGTCTCCGTCAGCGGGCGGCTCGGCCGCCGGATCTTGACCGTGACCGGCTCCGAGAGCCGATTCGAGATCGCCCAGTCGCTGCCCAGCGGGCGATCCGCCCACCCTGGGTAGAGCGCCCGCGGGCCGATCACCATCTCCCCCGCCCGCAACGGCGGTTGGGTCCCGACCGGTTGCCACGCCGCGACGAACCAGGCGGCGAGCAGGAAAAAGACGAGCCGGGGCGCCCAGCCGGGCCGCCCCCATCGCTCGGGGGTCCGGCAGACCTGACCGAGCGGGAATCCATAGAACAGATGGGCCGCGTACGCGAGGGAGAGGGCCGAATAGGCGGCGCGGATCCTGAAGACCTCGCCGAACGCGGTGGAGACAGCGATTGTCTCCAACGCGAGCCCCCAGAGCACCCCCCATCCCCAGTGGCGCCTCAGCACGAGGAAGCTATAGAGCCATCCGAAGGTGATCCCGTTGGAAATGTGATACAGGAAGCCGGCCAGATCAGTCCACGGCGTGGAGAAGGGAACACCCGACAGCCAGACCCCGTAGGCCCGGATCGGCGGGAAGGGATTATGGCCGGCCAGATGAAACGGGATCCGGACCAGATCGTAGCCGATAGTGCCTAGCCATCCCCCCACGAGCCCTGTGCGCGCCCGCCGCAGAAAGTCCGCATCGTCGGCGCGTCGGGCCCAGAACCACACGACCAGCATCCCGAGGGAGATCGGTAGCCACACGACCAGCGCGAACCGCCGCATGGACCACACGCCGTCCAGGTGGCCCAGCAG
>JACQRF010000053.1 GCA_016206635.1 Candidatus Omnitrophota bacterium | reverse complement strand
CGTGACGGCGGTGCGCAACATCCGAGCGGAACTGCGGATTCCCGTCGCGCAGGCGATCCCGGTGCAGATCGCCGCCCCCTCGGCGTCGGCCGCGCGGATCACGCCGTACCTCGACGACCTGCGGCGGCTCGTGCGCGCCGGGCAGGTGACGATGGCAGCGACCGTCGAACGGGCCAAGGGCTCCGCCGTCGCCCACGTCGGCTCGATGGACATCGTGATCCCGCTGGCCGGCGTCGTGGACCTCGACGCCGAGCGCCAGCGGATCCAGCGCCGCGTGGAAGAGCTGCAGGGGTTGCGCCGCGGCAAGCAAGGCCGGCTAAACAACGAGCAATTCCGCGCGAAAGCCCCCGCCGAAATCATCGCGCAGGAAGAGGAAGCCCTCCGGACCGTCGAGCAGGAGCTCGCCAAGTGGTCCGACAGCCTGGCGCGTCTCACATGATGCCGCCCTGCCGCGGCGAGGGGCGTGGTAGACTGCCGACATGGACGTGGCGATCTCGAAACGGGGCGTCCGGATCCGGTTGCCGTTGGAGCGGTGGTTCCACATCGAAGAGAGCCACGATGATTTGGCTGGCCGCCATTCCGATATCTTGGGGGGCCATCGAAGACCCTGATATGATTGTTCGTGGCTACGCCGGTGAATTGCTGGCGATCAAACGGGTCGAGGCCGGCAAATCGTTGGTCGTGGTGTATCGAGAGCGTTCGGCCGACGACGGTTTTGTGATTACCGCCTATCTGACGTGCCGCGTCGGGCTGTTGATGAAACGAGGGGTCTTATGGCGAAAAAATCCGTAGCGGGATCAGCTTCGGTGGCCGAGGTGCTGAAGGCGTTGCCGCATCTATTGAAGCTTCCGGCAAAACAGATGTGGGTAGACTTCGACGATGCGGCGGATGTCTTGTATGTCAGCTTCGAGCGGCCCCAACGTGTGACGGACACGAAGCCGGTCGGTGAGCACCTCCTGTTGCGGTACCGGGGACGGCAGTTGGTCGGGGTCACGGTGCTGCACACGTCCTCATTCCTGAGGCGCGCCGCCTAAGCGACGGGGCCGCTCTTTCCACCTGACTCCCATGCCGGCACGGCTCGACCCCAAGCGCGTGATGCCGCTCCTCCTGGCGGCGCTCAAGGAAGACATCGGGACGCGCGACCTGACCTCGGCGGCGCTGATCCATCCGACGCTGACGGCCAAGGCGGAGATCGTGGCCGGCCAGGCCGGCGTTGTCGCCGGCATCCCGCTGGTGGAGTGGGCGTGCGGCCTGCTGCATCGGGCGATCCGCGTCAGGCCGATGGCGCGGGACGGCGACGCCGTCCAGCCGGGCAAGGCCGTCGTCTTTCTCGAGGGACCGGCCCGCCCGATTTTGAGCGGGGAGCGGACCCTCCTGAATCTCCTGAGCTGGCTCTCGGGCGTCGCCACGCTGACGCGCGCGTATGTTGAGCGCGTCAAGCCGTACCCGGTGAAAATCCTCGACACGCGCAAGACGACGCCTGGCTTGCGGTACCTTGAGAAGTACGCCGTGGCGGCCGGCGGGGGCTACAACCACCGGATGGGGTTGTATGACCAAGTCTTGATCAAGGAGAATCACTTGCAGTTGCTGGCGGAGGCCAAGCATCCAGGGCGGCCGGGCCCGACGCTCCCGCACGTTGAGGTGATTGCCGAGGCGCTGGCCCAGGCTAGGAAGACCGGCGCCCGCCAGGTGAAGGTGGAGATCGAAGTGCGGGACCTCGACGAATTCCAGGCGGCGCTGGCCGGCGGGGCCGACCTCGTGCTCCTCGACCACTGGCCGGTCGAGTCGCTCCGCGAGGCGGTCCGCCTCATCCGGCAGGCCGGCCGCCAGGTCCTGCTTGAGGCCTCGGGCGGCATCACCCTCGACGGCGTCTCGGCCGTGGCGGCGACCGGCGTGGATTTCATCTCGATCGGCGCGCTGACCCGTGACGCGCCGGGGCTCGATGTATCCTTGGATATCGTCTAGACCCCCTCACATATCTCCTCTCCCCCTTCGTGGGGGAGAGGAAGGGTGAGGGGGCTAGCTGTCGGGATATACCCATGCCCTCGTTCAAGTTGCGCAGCGTGTTTCAACCGGCCGGGGACCAGCCGCAGGCCAACGAGCAGTTGGTGCGCGGGCTCAACGCCGGGGCACGGCACCAGACGTTGCTGGGTGTAACCGGCAGCGGAAAAACTTTCAGCATAGCGGCCACGATCGCCCAGCTCCAGCAGCCGACGCTGGTGATCTCCCACAACAAGACGCTGGCGGCCCAGCTCTACAGCGAGTTCAAGCAATTTTTCCCCGAGAACGCCGTCGAGTATTTCGTCAGCTACTACGACTACTACCAGCCGGAGGCGTACATCCCGCAGACCGACACCTACATCGAGAAAGATTCCTCGATCAACGACCGGCTCGACCGGCTGCGGCTGTCCGCAACGACCTCGCGGATGTCCCGGCAGGACGTCATCCTGGTCGCCAGCGTCTCCTGCATCTACAATCTCGGCTCGCCCGAGGACTACCGGGAGCTGTTGGTGTCGTTGGAGGTCGGGCAGGAGATCCCGCGCCAGGAGCTCCTGGCGCGGTTCATCGGCCAGCTCTACGAGCGCAACGACGTGGATTTCCAGCGCGGGCGGTTCCGCGTGCGCGGCGAGGCCATCGAGGTATTCCCGGCCTATCAGGAGACCGCCGTCCGCCTGGAGCTGTTCGGCGACCGGATCGAGCGGATCAGCGTGGTCCACCCGGTCACCGGCGAGCGCCTGCAGTCGCTCGAGCGGTTCGCGCTGTATCCGGCGAAGCATTTCGTCACGACGGAGGATCGGATCCAGCGGGCGCTCGGGGGGATCGAGCAGGAACTGGCCGAGCGCCTGAAGGAGCTCAAGGCCCAGAATCAGTTGCTCGAGGCCCAGCGGTTGGAACAGCGCACCCGCTTCGATCTCGAGATGCTCAAGGAGGTCGGCTACTGCCACGGCGTCGAGAATTACTCGCGCGCCCTCTCGGGGCGGCCGCCCGGCTCGCGCCCGTCGTGCCTCATCGATTATTTCCCCCAGCCGTTCCTGACGGTGATTGACGAATCGCACGTGACCATCCCCCAGCTGCGCGGCATGTACGAAGGGGACCGCGCCCGCAAGGAGATCCTCGTCCAGTACGGGTTCCGGCTGCCGTCGTGCCTCGACAACCGGCCGCTGACATGGGGCGAATTCGAGTCGCTCATCGGCCAGACGGTGTTCGTCTCCGCCACGCCGGGCCCGCACGAGCGGCAGGTGTCCGGCGGCCGCATCGTTGAGCAGGTGATCCGCCCGACGGGGCTCGTGGACCCGGAGATCGCGGTGCGCCCGACGGAGGGGCAGGTGGATGACCTCTTGAAAGAGATCAAGGCCCGCGCGGCGGTCGGCGAGCGGACGCTCGTGACGACGCTCACCAAGCGGATGGCGGAGGACCTGTCGGTCTTCTTGAAAGAAGCCGGACTCAACGTCACCTACCTGCACTCCGACCTGGACGCCTTCGAGCGGGTCGAGGTGCTGCGGAACCTGCGCACCGGCGCGTTCGACTGCGTCGTCGGCGTCAACCTCCTGCGCGAGGGGCTCGACTTGCCGGAGGTGTCGCTCGTCTGCGTGCTCGACGCCGACAACGAGGGGTTCTTGCGGAGCCCCACCTCCCTCATCCAGGTGTCGGGCCGGGCGGCGCGCCACCTGCGCGGCCAGGTGATCATGTACGCGACCCGGATGACCGACGCGATGCGCCAGGCCATCACCGAAACGACACGCCGGCGGGCGAAGCAGCTGGCGTATAATCAGCAACACGGCATCACCCCCCGGGGCGTGGAGAAAGCCATCCGCGAGGGGATCGAAGGGGCGGCGAAGGCGGAGGCCGACCAGCTCGTCGGCGACGTGGTCGGCCAGTCGGGCGAGGCCCGGCTTGTCGAGGAGGTCGTCGCGGAGCTGGAGCAAGAGATGGAGTTGGCGGCGCGGAATCTCCAGTTCGAGCGGGCCGCGATCTTGCGGGACCAGCTCGCCGCCCTGCGCGCCGGCGGCGACCCCCGGGCGGCGCTGGCCGCGCGGTTCGACGCGCCGCGCCCCGCGCATCCTGAACTCCGTCGAAAAACGGGCGGACGAAAGCGACGATGAGCGAAGACCGGCTCCTGACGGCCCTGCGCGAGCACCCCGGCGCGTTCCTCTCCGGCGAGCAGTTGAGCCGCGCCAGCGGCATCTCCCGCGCGGCGATCTGGAAACAGATTGAAAAGCTGCGCGAGGAAGGCTACGAAATCGCCGCGCAGCCGCATCTCGGCTATCAGTTCGTGGCGCCGCCGGACCGGCTGATTCCCGAGGAGCTGTCGTGGGGCCTGAAGACGGCGGTCGTTGGGCGACGGATCTCCAGCTACGCGAGGACCGATTCCACGATGGAGATCGCGCACCGATTGGCTGCCGCCGGCGAGCCGGAAGGCCATGCGGTGTTTGCCGAGGCGCAGACGCGCGGCCGGGGCCGGCTGGGGCGCACGTGGCGGTCCCCGGCGGGGCAGGGCGTGTATCTCTCAGTGTTGTTGCGGCCGAAACTGGCGCCGGCGGACGCGCCGCTGTTGACGGTGTTGGCCGCCGTGGCTCTCGTGGAGGCGATTCGCGAGGGCGCCGGGCTCGAAGCCCGGATCAAGTGGCCCAACGATGTGCTGATCGGCGAGCGCAAGGTTTCGGGCATTCTGACCGAGCTGCAGTCGGAGCTGGGCCAGGTCCACGCCGCGGTGCTGGGGATCGGGCTCAACGTGAACACGCCGCGCAGCGCGCTGCCGAAATTCGCCACGTCGCTGGCCCTCGCGCGCGGGGAGCGGTGCGATCGGCTGGCGGTGGCCCGCGCGTTGCTGGCGGCGCTGGACCGGTGGTACGTCGAGCTGACCCGCCGCGGTGCCGGCCGGTTACTGACCGCCTGGCAGGCGGCGTCCATGACGCTCGGTCGCCGGGTGCGGGTCGCGTGCCAGGACCGCTCGGTGGACGGCGAAGCCGCCGGGGTGGGTCCCGCCGGCGCGCTGTTGGTGCGCACCGACACCGGGCGCATGGAAACCGTGACGGCCGGCGAAGTGCTGATCTTACGATGACCCCCAAGGAGTGATGATGGCGAGCGCGCCGTTGATTCTCGTCGTGCAGCATGCGGAGCCGGAGGCCATGGGATTGGTCGAGCCGCTCTGCCGGGAGCTGGGCATCGCCTGGCATCTCTGCCGGCCATATGCCGGCGAGGCGGTCCCGCCGGCCACGCAGCCGTACGACGGCGTCGTCGTCCTGGGCGGCCCGATGAATGTTGACGAGACCGAGCGCTATCCGTTCCTGGCCGGCGAGATCAAGCTGCTGCAACAGGCGTATCGCCGCCAGCTCCCGACGCTGGGCATCTGCCTTGGGGCGCAGTTGATGGCGAAGGCCGCCGGCGCGGCGGTGACCAAAGGCCCGTCGGCGGAGGTCGGCTGGTTCCCGATTCGGCTGACCGATGCCGGCCGCCAAGATCCGTTGTTGACCGGCTTGCCCGAGGAGTTGATGACGTTCCATTGGCATGAGGATACGTACGCGTTGCCGGCCAAGGCGGTCCACCTCGCCTCCAGCGCGCAGTACCCGCAGCAGGTGTTCCGGCTCGGCCCGGCAGCCGTGGCGTTGCAGTGCCATGTCGAGGTGACCCCCGAGCTCGTCGAGCGCTGGGCCGGCGACACGTCGTCGCACGACCCGGCGCCGTTGCGCGCCGGGATCGCCCAACACGGCGAAGCCGTGGCCCACACCGGCCGCACCGTGCTGACCCGATTTCTCCAAACGGTCGTGGCGTGGCATGACGCCCACACCGACTGAAAAAAGGGCCGCTTATATAAGCGGCCCTTTTTCGGATGAGCGGTTGAACCGTCACCTGCGGAAAACCGTCGGGGCGCCGGCGGCGCTGGCGCGGGCCGTGGCCGACCTCGAAGGGTATTGCCGCGAACCGATCCGGGCGGTCGCTGAGCGGTATTGGACCTCGCCGATGGCCCCTGCCGACCAGCGCCCGGAGTCGTTGCTGGAATTCTATAAGACGTCCGACCGCTACCTGTATGAATCAACCATGACAGAGGGCTACGCCGACCACCAGCGGATGGCACAGTTGGTCATCGCCGCGGTGCGCCGCTGGCGGTTGAGTCCGATCCTGGATTTCGGCGGCGGGGGCGGGGGATTGACCGTCGCGTTGACTGCGCGCGGCGTGCCGTGCGAGTACGCCGACGTGCCGGGAAAACTGACCGAGTTCGTCCGCTGGCGGCTGGCGCAACGCGGCGTCACGGCGTCGATCCACGATGCCACCCAGCCGCTGCCGGCGGCCCGGTACCGCGCCGTGCTGGCGGTGGACGTGCTGGAACACGTCCCCGATCTCGCCGCGACGGTGCGTCAACTGAAAGCCGCGCTCGGGCCCGGCGGCTGGCTGATTGCCACCCACTCGTTCACGCCGGACGACCCCTTGCACCTGGCCTCGTCCCACCAGTACGGTGATCTCAAGGTATTCGACGCGTTCATGCAAACCGAAGGGTTCCATTATCGCGGCCGGCTCAAGGCCTGCGTGATCTCCGAGGCGATCTACCGCCACACCGGCCGCTCGATCATCTGGACCACCCGCCTCAGCCGCAAGCTCAAAGGGGGCGGCAACTTGCTGGTCTACGTTAATGAGAATATATAGACAGTAATTTTTCTCGAATATCAGAGGCCGATCAGCTATACTTCTTCTATCGCCATGAACCCTGCGACCCCCACCCCCTGTGGTTGGACCCGCGCCCTCGCCCTGGCCGTCGCGCTCCTGCTTGCCGTCCCTCCCGGTACCGTGTCCCCGGTACCGGGAATTGGTACCGTCAATGTGGCGACGCTGCGCCAACAGCGCGCCGGCGCCGAAGAGATCGCTACTGGCCTTGAGGAATCCAACCAAGACGCTCCCCAGGAATTTGGGTTGCCGGAGGCGATGGAACCCGAATTCATCAAGACCGGCCATGTGGTACTCGGTCTCCAATCCGTGCTCTATGATCTTGCGAGATCGCCTCAGCTCAACCATCGTCTCGCCGAGCGCGCGCGCAGGGAGGACCACAGAGCCAAGGCCCACGAAAAATTCAGTGCGGCCGCGCTAGCTTGGCGCACCGCGCGGGAAACGATCGACGCGTCCTGGGCGCGACAGCAGCAGCGGTATGGTGGTCTGCCGAGGGTACCGGACGATGAGAAACAGGCGTTTGAAGGGACGTTGGCGTATGTCACGGAGGCGCTACGGCGAGCTGAGCTCGGCATGAAGGTGACGGCGCGTGTCCCACCCTCAGCGCTGGCCCCGCCGCCGATCGTGACGCCGGCTGTGCCGGCGCCTGCTCCCGAGGTTGCCAAGGTGGCGCCTGCCGAGGCGGAAGCGCCGGCGCCACCCCCCGAGCGGTTCGCTTCCACCTCCACCTTGCGTGGGTATGTGGAGAAGCTGCAAGCGGAGGCCCCGCGCCGTTGGACCCCCGCGCTCGTCGATGAGTGTGTGCGGCAAGTCCAGGCGCGCCTGCGGCCACTGCTGGATGCCCAAGATCCGTCGAGCCCATTTCGGGAATTGGTTCGAAAAGTCGCGTTGGTGACCATGCCGTATGCGCCTGATGAACATGCGGCGCACTGGGTCCTCACGCATCTCGGGAAACTGGCCGAAAGCCAAGATCATTGGGCCGAGCAGGCCGCGGCATCGCGGCGGGATGTCGTGGATGAGTCCGCTCGGCTCCTGCCGCCGTGGGTGGTCCTCACGCAATGGGCGACGGCCCAGGCCCGCGCGTCCGAGCCGATCCCGCTTCCGGACGTTGTGGGCGATCCGGCTCGAGACCGCGCGGTCTATGCGCGCGACCGTCTCATTACCATCTTGTGGCAGTTGGCCGAAGGCCTCTGGCGTCAGGAATTCACCGACCCGCCGCCCTCAGCCGCCGGGATGGAGGAAGGCCACGCGATGGAGGAAGACGACGAGGACGACGACGTGGTAGACAGCATCCTTAAAGGAGAGGCCTCCATAGGGTTTACGGGTGAGCAGGCCCAGGGCATCGTGGCAAAGTTGAAGAAATACACGGAATCCGTCGGGTTCACATGGGGATGGGTTCAGCAATTGCCTACCCTCCGTCAGGGGGAGCGGCTCTGGATCTTTTCCCAGGCGGGCGTCTCGCAAGGCGATGAGTGGATATCTGTTGTAGCGCCTCCGGCCCAACGGCCGATTTTGGAAGATGTTCCGACGAATCATCGGCTGATCGCCACGGTGGCCGGACGACTGCGCCCTGCCGGCGATCGACCGATCCTTGCCGCCTGGAACGAAGATGATACCGTGTGGGTGGAGGTCTCGCCGATTCTGCCCGACACGGTGACGGAGCAGATCAGCCGCCCAGACCCCGAGGGTCTCCGTCGCTACGGGATCACGCTGAATATCCCTGGCGGTACTGATGCCGAGGGTCTTCCCCAGGGCACACAAGGCCGAGCGACGTCCAAGCCACCCATTCGCATTCTCGTGATGGAAACATACCCCAACGCCCTGCCGCCGTTGCCGGAGGCCGCCGGGATGGAGGAACCGGACAAAGCGGCGGCGCGGGCGGTCGCGCAGGTCGAGGCGGCGATGCGGGGTGGGCCCGAGCAGATCGCGGTGCAGTTGGGGCGCGCAAAACCGTTGGCCAAGCAGAACGTCCGACGGGTGATTGATCTCCGGCCTCGGACGGCTGGGCCCGACCTGTGGGCTGCGGCAGGCGTGGAGTACGTCCATCGGAGAACGCCGGCCCAGCAACAGAAGGTGGAGGCGACCTTGGCGTCGTTGAAGATCACCTCTTCCGATGTCCTCGTGGCGGAAACCGGGTTGATTCCTCGAGTCGTGGCGTTCATTACAGCGCAGGGTTTTCGAGCCGGCAAGCATCCCACCGTCATTGGATTCTCAGCAACGGTGTGGGACGCGCACGGTCAAGTCGCCCGCGGGGCGCTGGCTGATTTCGTGCAGGAAGCGAAGAAGCGCGAGGGGTTCCTGCTCATCGAATCGCTGACGATCGAGGGTCGGCAGCTCACGATCGAGACGGGCGCCTGATCGTATGATACGATAATGCGATGAGATCTTCCGCGCAGCAACGCTATCAGGCCTGGCGGGACCTCTGGGCGTTCTCGACCCGGCTGGCCCTGGCGGGACTGCGGCGGCAGGGGCATTCACCCAGCCAGGCCTGGGACATCTGGCGTCGGCGCTGGGCGAGGGCATCGCAGGAGCATCAACAAAGCAACCGCCGCATCGTCCGTTGGCTCGATGCCAGGACCCGACACCTCACGCCGCGCGCTGGATGAAGCGCTTGACGCCCTCCTGACCGTCCTGCACCACCGCCGTCTTCCCTATATGGTGGTCGGCGGCATGGCGCTGGCCGTGTGGGGGCGTGTTCGGTTGACCCAGGATGTGGATGTTGGTCTCAGTTGCGACCCGCAGGGTGAGGCCGCGTTGATCGAGGCCCTGCGGAAAGCCCATTTTCTGCCGGCGGCTCCGAGGGCGATCGTCGGCCACCGCCTGATTGTGTGCCGCTACTTGAAGTCCAGCCACGGCCTCCCCATCCAGGTGGATTTGCTGTTGGCCCGCGATGCGTATCAGCGGCAAGCGATCCGACGGGCGCAGCCTATCCCTTGGGGGCGTCGCGCACTGCGGCTGATCGCGCCCGAAGACCTTCTCCTCTATAAGCTGATTGCGGATCGACCCATTGACCAGTTGGATGCCGTCAGTGTCGTTGAAGAGCAGGCCGGGCGGTTGGATCTGACGTATCTGCGCCGGTGGGCCAAGCCGCTGGGCCTCACCCGTCGCCTGCAGCCGTTGTTGACTCGGTACCGCCATGCTGCTGGCCATTGACGTTGGGAATACCAATATCGTCGTCGGGGTCTACGACCGGGATCGGCTCGTGGACAGCGGGCGGATGTCCACGGGGCCGGTGCGGACGGTGGACGAGTACGCGATCACGCTCGGTGGCCTCCTCGAGCGCCTGCAAGTCCCCCCCGGCTCGGTCACCCGCATCCTGATGGTCAGCGTGGTCCCGAAGGCCACCGCCGGCGTCAAGGCGGCGCTCAAAACCCTCTGCACGCCCACGCCGCTCGTCGTCGGCGAGGATCTCCGCATCCCGATCGTCAACCGCTACCGCGACCCGCGGCAGGTCGGGGCCGACCGGCTGGTCAATGCCATCGCCGCCCGCCGGCGTTATGGGGCGCCGGTCGTCATCGTGGATTTCGGGACCGCCATCACGGTGGATCTGGTCTCGGCCCGCGGGGCGTATCTGGGCGGAGTGATCGCCCCGGGACTCGAGATCGCGCTCGAAGCGTTGGTCACGCGGGCGGCGTTGTTACCCCGCATTGATCTGGCCACGCCGCGCGAGGTGCTCGGCCGCGACACGGTGACCTCCATGCAAAGTGGGGTCGTGCATGGCTACGGGGCGCTCTGCGATGGGTTGGTGGCCAAGGTCAAGGCGGCGGCCAGGGTCCGCCGGGCCCCGGTGGTGGCGACCGGCGGTCACGCTTCCTTTATCGCCCCCTACTGCCGCACCGTGACTGACGTAGACTCGACGCTCACGCTGGCCGGCCTGGCGATCATCGCCAACGGCCGGAAGCTCCCTCGGTAGCACTCAAACTCTCTGACTGCCAAAAATTCAGAAAAATCTGCTTGACAGGATCGCCGGCATCCAGTAGGATACCGCACTAGCACTGAGGATTTGAGACTGCTAGGAATTCCGCACCACGCAGGATCCCTCAGAACAATCGAACGGGAGGTCGTGTCGAATGGCCATTCAACCACTCGGTGATCGGATTGTCATCAAGCTCCTCGAGCAAGAGGAGAAGACCAAGGGAGGGATCATCCTCCCGGACGTCGCGAAGGAGAAGCCGCAGGAAGGGAAGATCGTCGCGGTGGGCAAGGGGCGGCTCCTGGACAACGGCTCCACCAAACCTCTGGAAGTGCGCGTGGGCGACCGGATCTTGTTCGCCCGGTACAGCGGGTCCGAGGTCACTCACGGGAACGACGAGTTGTTGATTGTTAAAGAAGACGACATCCTCGCCGTCGTCAAAAACTAAATACCGGTACCGGGTACAAGCTTGTACCCGGTACCGAGCATAAGGAGCGATAACGCCATGCCGAAGCAGCTACGATTCGATGAGGAAGCCCGCCGGTCCATCCTGCATGGGGTGGAGCAGTTGGCCCGGGCGGTCAAGGTCACGCTGGGCCCCAAGGGCCGCAACGTGGTCCTGGACAAGAAGTTCGGGTCCCCGACGATCACGAAGGACGGGGTGACCGTCGCCAAGGAGATCGAGCTCGAAGACCCGTTTGAGAACATGGGGGCCGAGATGGTGAAGGAAGTGGCCTCCAAGACCAGCGACACCGCCGGCGATGGGACGACCACCGCGACGGTGCTGGCCGAAGCGATTTACCGCGAGGGGTTGAAGACCGTCACCGCCGGCGCGAATCCGATGGCGCTGCAACGCGGGATCACCAAGGCGGTCGATGCCGTCGTCGAGTCGCTGCGCAAGCTCGCCAAGCAGCTCAATCTCAAGAATAAGGACGAGATCGCCCAGGTCGCCACGATCGCGGCCAACGGCGACACCGATATCGGCCAGCGGATTGCCGACGCGATGGAGAAGGTCGGCAAGGACGGGGTGATCACGGTCGAGGAAGCAAAGTCCATCGAGACCACCTCCGAGGTGGTCGAGGGGATGCAGTTCGACCAGGGCTACCTCTCGCCGTACTTCGTGACCGATTCCGAGCGGATGGAGGCGGTGCTCGAGGATCCCTACATCCTCATCCACGAGAAGAAGATCTCCGTGATGAAGGACATGCTGCCGTTGCTGGAGAAGATTGCCCGGACCGGCAAGCCGTTTCTCATCATCGCCGAGGAGGTCGAGGGGGAGGCGCTGGCGACGCTGGTGGTCAACAAGCTGCGCGGGACGCTGTCCTGCACGGCGGTGAAGGCCCCCGGCTACGGCGACCGCCGCAAGGCGATGCTGGAGGACATTGCAGTCCTGACCGGCGGCCGCGCGATCACCGAGGATCTCGGGATCAAGCTGGAGAACATCACGCTCGAGGACCTCGGCCGCGCCAAGCGGGTGACCGTGGACCGCGAGAACACGACGATCGTCGAAGGGGCCGGTAAGACCTCGGCGATCAACGGGCGGATCGCCCAGATCAAGAAGCAGGTGGAGGAGACCGACTCCGACTACGACCGCGAGAAGCTGCAGGAGCGGCTGGCGAAGCTCTCCGGCGGCGTGGCGCTCGTGAAGGTCGGGGCGGCCACCGAGACCGAGATGAAGGAGAAGAAGGCGCGCGTGGAAGATGCCTTGCACGCCACCCGCGCGGCGGTCGAGGAAGGGATCGTCGCCGGCGGCGGCACGGCGTTCCTGCGCGCGCTGCCGGCCCTCGAGAAGCTGAAGCTCGAGGGGGATGAGCAGATCGGCGTGGGCATCGTGCGCCGGGTGCTCGAGGAGCCGATCCGCCAGCTCGCGGAGAACGCGGGGGAGGAGGGCTCGATCGTGGTGCAGCGGGTCAAGGAGGCCAAGTCCACCGTCGGCTTCAACGTGGCGACCGGCGAGTACGTGGACATGTTCGAGGCCGGCGTGATTGACCCGGTCAAGGTGTCCCGGCTGGCGTTGCAGAACGCGGCGTCCATCGCGGGGCTGCTGCTGACGACCGAGTGTCTGGTCACGGACATCCCGGAGAAGGAAAAGGCCCCTCCGGCCGCGCCGCACGGCGGCGGCATGGATTACTAAGCGAGGCGCCCATGCAGCTGAAACCGATCGGCGACAAGATTATCATCGAGGTCCTGAAGGCGCAGGCGAAGTCCAAGGGGGGCATCATCCTGCCGGACACGGCCAAGGAGAAGCCCCAGGAGGGCAGCGTGATCGCCGTCGGGACCGGCAAGACCTTGCCCACCGGCAAGACCGTGCCGCCGGATGTGAAGCCCGGGGACAAGATCCTCTTCGGGAAATATTCCGGCAACGAGGTCAAGGTGGACGGCAAGGAGTACCTCATCATCAACCAGGACGACATCCTGGCGATCCTGAAATAAATACCCTCACCCTGGAAGGAATATCCCTCTCCCCTCAGGGGAGAGGGATAAGGTGAGGGGTGGAAGGTTCTGGCGGGGCCGCTTCCCGATATTGACAGGGGAGCGGCCCCGTGCTATTCTTGCCGCCATTCATTCCCAGCATGACCGCCACTCCGCAGACTCTTGAGCCACTCGACACCGTAGAGGCCGACCAGTCCATGGGCGAGTACATCGGGCGGGGCCGCAAGGCCCGACGCTGTTACGGGTTCGACGAAATCGCGCTGGTGCCCGGCGCTGTCACGATCAACCCCAATGAAGTGGACCCGAGCTGGACGCTCGGCGACCGCCGGTATCGCGTGCCGATCCTCGCCTCGGCGATGGACGGCGTGGTGGACGTCCGGTTCGCCGTCGCGTTCGGCAAGCTGGGCGGTCTCGCGGTGCTCAATCTCGAAGGGGTGCAGACACGGTACGAGCATCCTGAGGAGATCATCGCGAAGCTCGTCAAGGCCGCTCCGGAGACAGCTACCGCGCTCCTGCAGCAGGCCTACCGCGAGCCGGTGAAGCTGAAGCTGATCGCCAAGCGGATCCGGGAAATCAAGAAGGCGAAGGTCCCGGCGGTGGTCAGCTCGATCCCCCAGCGCGCGGCGGAGTTCGGCCCGATCGCGCAGGAGGCGGGCGCGGATGTATTCGTCGTCCAATCCACCGTCTCGACGGTGCGGCACGTCTCCCGCGAGTACAAGGTCCTCGACCTCGAGCACTTCTGCGAGCAGATGTCGATCCCGGTGATCGTCGGCAACTGCGTGACGTATCCCGTCTGCCTCGAGCTGATGGAGGCCGGGGCCGATGCGGTGCTGGTCGGTCTCGGGCCGGGAGCGGCCTGCACGACGCGGGGGGTGATCGGCGTCGGCGTGCCGCAGGTGACCGCCACGGTGGACTGCGCCGCGGCCCGCGACGACTACTTCAAGGACTCGGGCCGCTACGTGCCGATCATCACCGACGGCGGCATGCGCACCGGCGGCGACGTCTGCAAGGCGTTCGCGGCCGGCTCCGACGCGGTCATGATCGGCTCGCCGTTCGCCCGCGCGAAGGAAGCGCCGGGGAAAGGGTTCCACTGGGGCATGGCCACCCCGCACGCCAACCTCCCGCGCGGGACCCGCATCCGCGTCGGCGTGACCGGCACCCTGGAAGAGATCCTTTTCGGCCCCGCCCACCTCGACGACGGCTCGCAGAACCTCATGGGGGCGCTCGTCACTTGCATGGGCTCCGTCGGCGCCAAGGACATCAAGGAACTTCAGAAGACCGAAATCATCATCGCGCCGTCCATCCAGACCGAGGGCAAGCTGTTCCAGCG
>JACQRF010000055.1 GCA_016206635.1 Candidatus Omnitrophota bacterium | reverse complement strand
GCCGCCGACGCCGGCGCCGCAGCCGACCTATGGCGATGTGGTGTTTCTCGGCGCCATCATGGCCCCGGCGTCGACACCGGGGCCGGCGGCCCGCGGCCGCCCCCGACATCGCCCGCTGGACCCGGACCCGCTGCCCCCGGAACCGCTCGAAGGACTGCATCGGTCGGACGCCGCGCCGATCCCTCCTTTGCCGGCACATCTCTTCCACACGGAACAACCGTTGCCGCACGCGATCACCACCGTCCAGATGACCCCTCGACGCGCCGAAGCCCCGGTGTGGATCCGGGGCCCGGCGCGGCTGAGGGCCTTGCGCCGCCGCCCGCCGTTCGCCCCGTATCTCCAACGCGCCTCGCTCACCCGGCTGCGCGCCCATGACATGCCGTCCACGGTGGAGTTGGAACTCAAGTTCCTGCTGGCGCCGGACGGCGCCGTCCATCACGTGGAAATGCTCCGCTCCACGGGGGATCCCCGGTTGGATCTTGTCGGCGCGCGCTATCTGGCGGACTGGCAATTCGCCCCACTCGATGTGAAGACGCCGAAGACGGGACCGGACCCCTGGGGGCGCGTCACGCTACGGCTCGATCTGGAACCGGCCGGCTCATGACCGTTGCGGTCCCGTTCGAACCGGCCCTGGCCGTCGGCCTCGGGGGATGGATCACGCTCTGGCTCGGCCGGTGGATGTGGGACGATCGGGCCGGCGCGCCGGGGACATCGGACACGCCGCGGCGGCGGTCCTGGCGTTGCCACACCTGCACGGCATTTTATGCCGCACCGTCGGAAGAACGCTTGACCATCTGTCCCCGCTGTGGTAGTTACAATGCTGACGAAAGGGGCCCCGCATGATTGTCGGCATCACGGAGATCGGGATCGTCGCCGGAGAGGTGTGGCATTACCTGGACCAACACGGCGAGGTGTCGTTCTCCGTGCTGATCCAGGAGATCGGCCGGCCGCGCGATCTCGCCTTGATGAGCGTCGGGTGGCTGGCGCGGGAGGGCCACGTCATCGTGCGGGAGGATGGTCCCCACGATTACCGGGTGTGGCTGCGCCCGCGGTAGTCCTCCTCCTCTGCACGACGCCCACGCCGGCCGCTGCCCGACGGCTGGCCCGGGGCCTGTTGGCGCGCCGGCTCGCCGCCTGCGTCTCCTGCCTGCCGGGCGCCGACTCGCGCTATTGGTGGAACGGCCGGATCGAGCGCGCGCGTGAAACGGTGATGCTGATCAAAACCACGCGCCCCCGCGTGGGCGCCGCCATGCGCGATCTCGCCAAACACCATCCGTACACCGTCCCTGAACTGATCGCCGTGCCGATCGTGCGCGGCGGGCGCCCCTACCTGCGCTGGCTGCGGGAGACGTGCCGTGGCTGACGGGGTCGGGATCTACCTCGGCGCCCAATCCATTGACCTCGTGCACCTGAGCGGGACATTCCGAATCCCGCGCGTCCTCGCCGCCCACCATCTGGATCTCGACCGCCCGCTGACCGACACCCCGGAGACGATCGCCGCGCTCGCCCCGGCGCTCCAACGGCTGGTGCGCCAAAGCCACCTGACATCACCGGAGGCGCACCTGGGCCTTTCCGCCGACACGGCCATCATCCGCTACTTCCAGATGCCGACGGTGCCGCCGCAGGATCGGGCCGGGGCCGCCCGGTTCGAGGCGAAGAAATATCACCCATTTAAGCTGCAGGACCTGAACGCCGACGCGCACACTGTGATTCTCAAGTCCGACCCGTCCGTCATGCGCGTCATGTTCTATGCCGCCAAAAAGGAGCTGGTGGCGGAGCACCTGCGCGCGTTGCAGCAGGCCGACATCCAGCCGCGCAGCATGGAAACCAGCCTCACCAGTCTCATGCGCGCCGTGCGCCGCACCCAGCAGCTCCCGCCGAGGCAATCGGCGATCCTGATCACCGTGGACCGCGACATGGCGACGCTCGCCATCATCCAACACGATCTGGTGTACCTGGCCCGGAATGTGACGGTGCTGCCGCGCGCCGGGGAAGGGGTCTCGCCGGCGGCCGGGGACGGCAAGCCCGCGGCGACCATTTACGACGCCCTGGTCAATGACACCGTGGTGTCCGCCGATTACTATCGGCGGCGGTTTCCCAACGAGCCACCGATCACGAAGGTGTTCGTCAACGGCCTCGGCGTGCCCGCGGCATGGCCCCGGGAGCTCTCGGCGGCCGTCGAGCTACCCGTGGAGCCGCTGGACGCCGGCCGCGACGTCATTGATGGACAGGCGCTGAACGGGAATGCCGCCATCGCCTTTGGGCTCGCCCTCCGGGCGCTGGAACCCGGCCGGTCGGCAGTCAACCTCATGCCGCAGGATCTCCAGCCGCCCCCGCAAGGGGTGTGGCGCCTCATGGCGGTGGAGGCGATCGCCGCCGTGGCCGTGCTGATGGTGCTCCACCAGCTCAGCCTGCAACCGGTGCGCCGGCTCGCCACGCAGCTCTCGGCGCTGCAACACCCGGATATTGTCCGCGTGCTGCAGCTCAACGCCGCCGACATGACCCCCGAGCGTCTCCAGCAACGGCGCGCGGAGCTGGCCGCGGAACTCACGCTGGTCCGCGGGGCCACGGCCCCCGGCGCGCCGGCCGCCGTCCTCTTGAGTCACCTCGCAACCGCCACCCCGGACACCGTGTGGCTCCGCCGGCTCGGGTATCGCCACGTCCCAACCCCGAAGACGGCCCGCGAACTGTCGCTGGAGGGCTCCGCCTATCACGCGAACGCGCCATCAACCCTGGAGACGATCAATACGTATGCTGCGGCACTGAACCGCGATGCCGCATTTCGCGCGTCGTTCGGCGACCTCGCCGTCACCTCCGTGCAGCGCACCACGCAATCCTCGCACGTGACCGATTTCCGTCTCGTGAGCACCGCGTCATCGGGGGGCAGCTCATGAAGCCGCCAGGCCGGGCGGCGCCGTTCGCCGGGCTGACCCGCCTGCAACCGGCCCAGCAGCGCTGGCTCGTCACCACGGTCGTCCTCCTCGCCGGCCTGGCCATCGCGCACCAAGGGATCGTGCAACCGCTGCGCCGTCGCCGGGCCGAGCTGGACGCCCGCTTCGCGCTGGCCCAACAGCAGATCGCGCTCCTCCGCGCCCTGGAAACGACTCATCAGGAGCTGCGGCAGAGCCGCCAGCGGCTCCGGGGCCGCGGGGACTCCGCGTCCTTGCTCCAAGACATCTCCACGCTAGCGGCCACGCACAACATCTCCGTGAACACCGCAGCCCCGCAGCCGAGCCAACCGGCCGGCCGGTATACCCGGCTGCCGATCCGCATGGATGTGACCGGCACGTACGCGACGCTCCTCCAATTCCTCTATGCCCTGGAAACCGCGCCGCAACCGCTGCTGGTCGAGCAGGTTGATCTGGCGGCGTCGGCCACGTCCGACTGGAGCGGCGCGACCCCGAGACCGCTCGACGCCCACCTGATCGTCAGCGCCCTGTTGACGGAATCGCCGGCGTGAGCTCTCGCCCGCGCGCCGCGCAGATGCTGGTGCTGCCGCTGCTGCTTGTCCTCGTCGGGCTATGGATGACGCGGCCCCGCCCGATGCCGACGGACGCGCCCCGCGCGCGGCCGGCCGAAGCCCCCGCCGTCCCGGCCGCCGACGAGCCGGCCGCCGCCATGGCGGCCGCGCCGCTCGTGCTCCCGGCGCGCGACCCGTTCCAATTGCCGGCGGCCATCGCGGCGGCCCGCGCCGCGCTGTTCCCCAACGAACCGTCGCTGACCTCGCCATCCCCCGTGCGGTTGCAAGGAATCATTTGGGGCATTCAGCCGCCGCGCGCCATCATCAATGACCGGATTGTCAAAATCGGGGAATCCATCGAAGGGGCGCAGATCGTCGACATCGCCCCAGAGGGGGTCACCATTGATTACCAAGGACAACGGACCGTCGTGCGCCTCCCAGCGCCTTCACCGTCATCGCCACCCGCCCATGACTCATCACCCTAAGCGCAGCGAGAGGAGGACCCTGTGAACACACCGCCTGTGACAACCCATCGCCTGGTGCGACTGGTCGTGGGGACCGGCGTCCTGGGCGCCCTGGCGTGGTTGCCAGCAGCGGGGCTGGGGGAAGAGGCCCGCGACGCGGCATCGCCGGAGGCGCTGCGGTTGGCCGCGGCGCCGCCCGTCGCGGCGCCGGCGGCCGCACCACCGGGGACGATCTCCATGGATCTGGCCGATGCCCGGCTCGAGGAGGTGCTGAAACTGCTCTCCCAGCAGGCCGGGATGAATTTCATCGCCTCCGGCGCGACCCGCGATCGCCGGGTGACGGTCTACCTGGACCGCGTGCCGATCAAGACGGCGATCCGCAGCCTCCTGGATGCCAACAATCTCAGCGCCCGGACGGTGGACGGCTCGAACGTCTACGTGGTCACCGAGTCGGGGGGGCGCCTCGTCAAATTATTGACCAAGGTGTACACGCTGAAATTCGCCCGCGTCGTCCCCACGCTGGGGGAAACGAGCGCCACCTTCGGCAACACCGGCAGCCTGCTGCAAACGACCTTC
>JACQRF010000005.1 GCA_016206635.1 Candidatus Omnitrophota bacterium | reverse complement strand
GCGTAGAGCAGGTGCAGGATGGCGTGCTCGATGCCGCCGATGTACTGGTCCACCGGCATCCAGTGGGCAGCGTCTCCCTGGCGGAACGGGGCGGCGGTCTCCGTCGGCGAGCAGTACCGCAGGAAATACCACGACGAGTCCACGAACGTCGCCATCGTGTCGGTCTCGCGGCGGGCGGGGGCGCGGCAGGTCGGGCAGGTCGTCTCGACGAACGCCGGCACCTTCGCCAGCGGGCTGCCCCCAACCCCGGTGATCGGCGCCTCGGCCGGCAACTCGACGGGGAGCTGGTCGGCGGGCACGGGGACCACGCCGCATTGTTGACAATAGATGATCGGGATCGGCGTGCCCCAATACCGCTGGCGGGAGATCAGCCAGTCGCGCAGGCGCCACTGCACGGTGCGGCGGCCCATGCCCTGGGCTTCCATCCAGGCGGCGATCTCCGATTTCGCGCGGGCGCTCGGCTGGCCGTCGAATTGGGCGGAGTGGACCATCGTGCCAATACCTTCGTAGGCACAAGTCCATGCGGCAGGATCGTCACCGGAAAAGGGACAGTCCCCTTCGGGGACTGTCCCTTTTTCCTGGGGTCGAATGACGACCCGCATTGGGAGGTGGTGCTGCTTGGCGAACAGGAAGTCCCGCTGGTCGTGCGTCGGCACCGCCATGATCGCGCCGGTGCCGTACTCCATCAAGACGTAGTCAGCCACCCAGATCGGCACGGCCTCGCGGTTGACCGGATTGACGGCGTAGGCGCCGGTGAAGACGCCGTCCTTCGGACGGTCCGCCGCAAGCCGCTCCTGCCGGGACTCCCGGCGGACCCGGACGATGTACGCCTGGACGGCGGCCGCCTCCGGCCGGCCGGCGATGAGGGCGGTCACCAGCGGGTGCTCCGGGGCGAGGACGACGTAGGTGGCGCCGAAGATCGTGTCGGGGCGCGTCGTGAAGACCGGGAGCTGGGCCCCGGAACCCTTGACGGTAAACCCAATTTCGACCCCCTCGCTCTTGCCAATCCAGTTGGCCTGCATCGCCCGCACCCGCTCAGGCCAGTCGGTGAGCTGGGTGAGGTCGCTCAACAGGGGCTCGGCGTACGCGGTGATCTTCAGGAACCATTGCTCCAGCTCGCGCGGCTCGACCGCCGCGTCGCAGCGCCAGCACGTCCCATCAATCACCTCTTCATTGGCCAGTGTCGTCGAGCAGGACGGGCACCAGTTGACCGGGGCCTTCGCCCGGTAGGCCAGCCCGCGCTCGAGCATCTTCAGGAAGATCCACTGGTTCCAACGGTAGTAGTCCGGGGTGTGGGTGGCGACGCGGCGGGACCAGTCGTACGAGAGGCCGAGGCGTTTGAGCTCCGCCTCCATCTGCGCGATGCAGGTGTCGGTCCAGGCGCGCGGGGCGACGCCGCGCTTGATGGCGGCGTTCTCGGCCGGCTGGCCGAAGGCGTCGTAGCCCATCGGGTGCAGCACGCTGCAGCCGCGGCGCCAGCGGTAGCGGGCCATCACGTCGCCGATGGTGTAGTTGCGGACGTGGCCCATGTGAAGGCGGCCGGAGGGGTACGGGAACATCTCGAGGAGGTAATATTTCGGGCGGGTCGCGTCCGCCTCGGCGCGGAACAGGCCGGATGCCTCCCATTTGGCTTGCCACGCAGCCTCAATCTCCGAGAAAGGGTAGCTCATCGTCGAGAAAACGATTCTAGCACGAGGACGAAATGATTGACAGCCGAAGGCGCGCGCCGGTAGACTGGGGGTCTACCGATTCAAGATTCGATGGGGCCGTAGCGTAATGGGAGCGCGCATCCATGGCATGGATGTAGTGAGGGTTCGACTCCCTCCGGCTCCACCATCTCTCCTACAAACTACGGTTGGGGCTTCTGCGCGGCGGCGAACGCCTTGATCCCCTCGAACACTTCAACGGGGAGCAGGAACACGACGGTGTTCGAGGCGGTGGGCCCGAGCCCGTCAATCGTCTGCAGGGTCCGCAGCTGCATCGCGCCGGACGAGGCCAGCATCGTGCGGGCCGCCTGGGCCAGGTTCTCGGCGGCGAGCTTGTCCCCCTCGGCCTTCGTGATCGTCGCCCGCTTCTCCCGCTCGGCGGAGGCCTGCCGGGACATCATCTTCTTAAGCTCTTCCGGCATGTCCACGTCCTGCACCTTGATGCCGCTGACCGTCAAGCCCCACTTCGCGCTCTCGGCCGCGACATTGTGCTGGATGGACTGCCCGATCTGCTCCCGCTCGGCCAGCAAATCATCGAGCGACATGCCGCCGATGACGTCCCGCAGGGCCGCCTGGGCGTACTGCGAGATCGCGTAGCGGTAATCTTGGACTTCGATCACGGCCGTCTGGGCGTTCGCCACCCTGAAAAATACGACGCCGTTGATGGAGACCGGGACGTTGTCCTTGGTGATCACCTGCTGTTTGGGGATCTCCATCGTGAGGACCCGCATATCCACGGTGTGGACCCATTCCAGGAACGGGATGATCACGTTGAGCCCCGGTTGGAGCGTCCGGTTGTACCGGCCCAGCCGGAAGACGATGCTGGTCTCGTACTGCTGGACGATCCGGAGCCCCAACAGCACCAGCACGGCGACGAACGCGAGGACGATGACCCACATGATAATCACCTCTTCTGTCAGCATCGCGCACCCTCAGTTGGCTTGACCATGTTCCGTCACGCCCGTTACAATTGGTACCGCGCGCCGGGCTGGCGGAATGGCAGACGCACGGGTCTCAAAAACCCGCGGGGGCAACCCCATGTCAGTTCGACTCTGACGCCCGGCACCATTTCCCTACGCGCCCTCGAACGCGCCGATCTTCCGATATTTCTCGTAACGCTGCTGCAGCAGCTCATCCCGCGTGAGCCCCTCCAGCGCCTTGAGATATTTGGCGAGGATGGCGTGGATCTGCTCGGCCGCCGCCGCCGGGTCTCGGTGGGCGCCGCCGAGCGGTTCCTTGACGACATCGTCGATCAGGCCCAGCTCCAGCAGCTCGGGGGCGGTCAGCCGCAGCGCGGAGGCCGCCTCCGGCGCCTTCGCCCGGTCCTTCCAGAGGATCGCGGCGCAGCCTTCCGGCGAGATCACCGAGTAGATCGCGTACTCGAGCATCAGGACGCGAT
>JACQRF010000049.1 GCA_016206635.1 Candidatus Omnitrophota bacterium | reverse complement strand
TCCCACAGCACATCACGCCGGCCCATCCGGTTCGCCGCGCGGGCCATCACGAACAAGAGATCGGACAGCCGGTTCAGATAGATGATGACCTCAGGGTTCATCGGCTCGCGGCGGTTGAGGGCCACCGCCTCGCGCTCCGCGCGGCGGCAGACGGTGCGCGCCAGGTGCAGCCAACAGGCCGCCGCGGCGCCGCCGGGCAACACGAAGCTGTTCAACGGTGTCAGGCGGGCCGTGAGGGCGTCAATGGCGCGCTCGAGCCGCTGGGCATAGCGCGGGGTGACGCGCAAGCGGGGGCGCCGGCTGGCGGTGGTGTGCGGAATGCAGAGGTCGGCGCCGACGTCGAACAGGTCGTGCTGGATAGCCAGGATCGTGGCGGCGGCCGGCCTCGAGAGCGCCCGGCGCGCGAGCCCCAACACGGCGTTCAGCTCATCCACCGTGCCGTACGCGGCAATGCGCAGGTCAGCCTTCGAGACGCGGGTCCCATCGCCGAGCCCTGTCTCGCCGCGATCGCCTGTCTTGGTGTAAATCTTCGAGAGCACGACCATCGGTCATCCGGCGTGGGGTCGTCCCGGTGAGTCGGCGGCTACCGGCGCGTCACGAGCCGCCGGCGGATCCGCTTGGCGCCAAAAAAGGTCTTGGCGAATTGCGCGGCGGCCCTCGCGTCAAACGGCCGGCAGGAAAAAATATTCAGGTACGCCGTATTCGTCAGTTCGGAGAAGTGCCCGGTGATCGAGCTGGTCTCGATAAATTGCAGCAGCGAATACCCCGCGGTGTGCGGGGCGTTGAGGCCGAAATAGGGCGTCAGGGTCTTGCCGAATTTCTTCATGTTGAGGAGGCGGCACATCTGGTCCACGAACGCGCGCAGGGTCCGGGCCGAGCGGATCGCGGCCGGATCGCAGTCGTACAGGTCGAGGATCATCTCGACCCCGTACTGCGGCGGGGCCTGTTCCGCTACACGGGCGCGAGCCGCGCCCTCACGCTGGCCGGGAGGGCAAAGCAGGCTCGATGAATCGCTGGGGTGTAATACTGGCATGCCAACCTCGCGCGACGGTAACGGGTCTCCAGCGCTGCCGGAGTCGCCCGCAACGGTTGCACTGTCTCCGACGCCAACAAGAACCCGAACAATCCGCCGATATACGTGGGAATCGCCGCCACGTACGGCGCGACAATCGCGAAGGCCCGGCGCAACCGCCGGGCCGCCTCGACGCTCTCGTCGGGCTGCAGGAACAGCGACCCGGCTTGCCGGACCATGAGGCCCGGCCGTCGCAGCACCCGCGAGAGGTTCCGGTAAAAGTCCATGGCAAACAACACCGTGGCCGGGCCGATGGGATCCGGCGAGTCCACGATCGCGACATCGAATCGGTCCGCCGTCGTCCGCACGAACTTCGCCCCGTCATCCACGATGACCCGCAAGCGGGGGTCGTCGAACGCCCCCCCGCAAATGCGGGGGAGATGCCGCTGGCAGGCGTCAATCACGCCGGGATCGATCTCGACCATCGTGACGGCCTCCACGGTCCGGTGCCGCAAGACCTCGCGGGCGATGCCGCCGTCGCCGCCGCCGATAATCAGCACCCGCCGGGGGGCCGGATGGGCGAACAGCGGCACGTGCGTCATCATCTCGTGATAGATGTGCTCGTCGCGTTCCGTTGTTTGGACGACGCCGTCCAGCACGAGGGCGCGGCCGTACGCCTCGGTCTCGAGGATCTGCATCCGCTGGAAGTCGGTGGTGACGGTGGCGATGGGCCGCCGGACCGCCAGCGTCTGGCGCACGCCGCGATGGAGGGTCTCAGCAAACCACGGCATCGGCGTCCATCACCCCACGCTTGATTTCCATGATCTGGAGTTGCTTGGGCCGGAAGCCGGCCTTCAACACCGGGATCGCCTTCCGCGGATCGAGCGATCCGCACATGAAGATGTCCACGGCGGCGTAGGCATGCTCCGGCCAGGTATGGATGCTCATGTGCGATTCGCCGAGCACGGCGACGCCGGAGATGCCGTGGGTGGGGGAAAAGGTGTGGAGGTCCAGGCTCAGCAGCGTCGCCCGGCACGCCGCCACGGAGTCTTGGAGGATGCGCCGGATGTCCGGCTCTGAGGTGAGATGCCCCGCGCCCCACAATTCGAGGAGGAGGTGGCGGCCGGCGAAGAGGAGACCCCCTTCACGGCACAGCGAGAGCGCCTGTGCCTCGCCATCGGTGTCGTGGGGAGGAACGACATCTATGACCGCCGTGCGTGCCGCTGTCATGCCGCGTGCGCGAGCGCTCATCAAAATTACGGCAGTATATCAAAATCACTCGGCAGGGCAAGAAGTATTTATCCCCGCCGCAACGTGTGGACCGCGCGCGAGAAATCGTCGGGCCACGGGCAGCCGATCTCGAGGGGGCGGTGCGTGGCCGGATGGAGCAATCCGAGCTGCGACGCGTGCAGCGGCACG
>JACQRF010000048.1 GCA_016206635.1 Candidatus Omnitrophota bacterium | reverse complement strand
GCCCGGCTGCGGTGGCCTTCACCGACGGGGTGATCGCCGCCGCGACACTGGACCGAAACGGGCTCAGGCCGGCCCGCTACAAGGTGACCCGCGACGGGATCGTGGTGGTCGGCTCCGAGGTCGGCATCGTGGACCTGGACGACGCCAAGGTGATCGAGGCCGGCCGGCTCGGGCCGGGAGAGATGCTCGCGGTGGACACGGCCCGCAAGCGGCTGCTGCGCGACGAGGAGATCAAGCGGGAGCTGGCCGCCCGCAGGCCGTGCGAGGAATGGCTGAGGCCCCAAATGCTGCGGCCGGACGAGCTGAAGCTCAATGAAGGCAAGCCGATGGTAACCCTCACTTCGGCCTTTCCGGTACCGGGTACCGGGACGGTACCCGGTACCGGTTTGTGCGATCCCTTGCTCCGGCAGCTCAAGGCATTCGGCTTCACCCAGGAGGATTTCCAGTTCATCCTCAAGGCGATGGCCGAGACCGGGAAGGAGCCGGTCGGCTCCATGGGGGACGACGCGCCGCTGGCCATCCTTTCCACGAAGCCGAGGATCATCGCGACGTACTTCAAGCAGCTCTTTGCCCAGGTGACCAACCCGGCGATCGATCCGCTGCGGGAGAAGCTCGTCATGTCCCTCAACACCGGCCTGGGGGCGCGCGGCTCCATGCTGGAGGAGACCCCGGAGCATGCCAGGTGGATCAAGTTCCGCTCCCCGGTCCTGACGGAGCCTGAGTTCCGCTGGCTCGAGGGGGTTGCCGATCCGGCGTTCCGGTCCGTCCGGCTGCCGGTCCTGTTTTCGGTACCCGGTACCGGTTTCAAGGAGGGGTCCGAAGGTCTGCGCGTGGCGATCCGGAAGCTGTGCGAGCGGGCCTCGGCCGCAGTGGATACCGGCTGCTCGTTGCTGATCCTGAGCGACCGGGGGATCGACGCTGAGCATGCGACGATCCCGATGCCGATGGCGGTGGGGGCGGTGCACCATTTCCTGATCCGGCAGGGGAAGCGGATGCGGGCGTCTCTCGTCTGCGAGACCGGCCAGGTATGGGACATCCATCACTACGCCCTGCTGATCGGGTACGGGGCGGCCGCGATCCATCCCTACGCCGCCCTGCAGGCGGTCGCCTGGGCCGCTCAGACCGGGGCGCTCAAGGGGGTAACGCTGGAGCAGGGCTGGGCGAACTACAAGAAGTCGGTCGAGGACGGCATCCTCAAGATCATGTCGAAGATGGGGATCTCGCTGATCGCCAGCTACCGCGGCGCGCAGATCTTCGAGGCCATCGGCCTCTCGCGCGAGGTGCTCGACCTCTGCTTCACCGGGACCGCCTGCAAGCTGACCGGCATCGGCTTCCCGGAGCTCGGGGCGGAGGCGCTGGCGTTGCACGCGAGCGCCTACGGCGCGTCGGCCACGCCAGCCCTCGACGTCGGCGGCTTCTACCGCTACCGCCGCGATGGGGAACTGCACGCGTTCAACCCCGACGTGCTCGACGCCCTGCACACGGCGGTCCATACCGCCCGCTATGAGGACTACGAGCGGTACGCCCGGCTCGTGAACGAGCGGGAGCCAATTGCCCTGCGGGACCTGCTGGAGTTCCACAGCGACCGCGGGCCGATCCCGCTCGACCAGGTGGAGCCGGCCGAGGGGATCCGCCGGCGGTTCTGCACTGCCGGCATGTCGTACGGCGCCCTCTCGAAGGAAACGCACGAGTGTCTGGCGATCGCGCTCAACCGCATCGGGGGGAAATCCAACTCCGGTGAGGGGGGCGAGGACCCGGTCCGCTTCAAGCCGTACCCCAACGGCGACTGGGCCAACAGCGCCATCAAACAGGTGGCGTCCGGTCGGTTCGGCGTCACGCCGGAATATCTGGCCAGCGCCCGCGAGCTCGAGATCAAGATGGCGCAGGGGTCGAAGCCCGGCGAGGGGGGCCAACTGCCGGGGCACAAGGTCTCCGCCGACATCGCCCGCGTGCGCCACTCGGTGCCGGGGGTGACCCTCATCTCCCCGCCGCCGCACCACGACATTTACTCGATCGAGGACCTGGCCCAGCTCATCTATGATTTGAAACAGGCCAATCCGAAGGCCAAGGTCTGCGTGAAGCTCGTCGCGGAGTCGGGGGTCGGCACGATCGCCGCCGGCGTCGCGAAGGGATACGCCGACGTCGTCCACATCGCCGGGCATGACGGCGGGACCGGGGCCAGCCCGATCTCCTCGATCAAGAACGCCGGCTCCCCGTGGGAGATCGGCTTGGCCGAGACCCTGCAGGTGCTGGTCCTCAACAACCTGCGGGACCGGATCACCGTCCGCACTGATGGCGGCTTGAAAACCGGCCGCGACATCCTGATGGCCGCGCTGTTCGGCGCCGAGGAGTACAACTTCGGCACCGCCGCCTTGGTCGCCGCCGGCTGCTGCTTGGTCCGCGCCTGCCACCTGAACACCTGTCCCGTCGGCGTGGCCACGCAGGACCCGAAGCTCCGCGCGAAATTCACGAGCCCGCCGGACCTGGTCGTCAACTACTTCAATTTCGTGGCCGAAGAGGTCCGGCGCTGGCTGGCCCAGCTCGGCTACCGGACGCTCGACGAGGTGATCGGGCGGATCACGCTCGTCCAGGTGGCGCCGAAGGCCCAGCGTCACCCGAAGTGGCGGTGCCTCAACTGGGAGTGGCTGCTGACCGACCCGGACCCGGCGCGCACGCGCCCGCGGCGGCGCCTCGTGGAGCGCAACGACCGGCCCGGCGACGTCCCGCTCGACAACACGCTGATCAAAGACGCGACCCCGGCTCTCGAGGGACATGGCCGCGTCGCGTTGCGCTACCCGATCCGCAACTCCGACCGCACCGTCGGCGCCAAGCTCTGCCACACCATCGCCGTCCGCTACGGGGACGCGGGGCTCCCCGGCGGCTCGGCGATCGAGTGCCATTTCTACGGGAGCGCCGGGCAGTCGTTCGGCGCGTTCCTGCTCGACGGCGTCCGGTTCGTCCTGACCGGCGAGGCCAACGACTACGTGGGGAAGGGGATGCACGGCGGCGAGCTGGTGGTGAAGTTCCCGCCGCGCGCCCAGCTCGTCACGCACGAGAACGTGATCCTCGGCAACACCGTCCTCTACGGGGCGACCGGCGGCGCGCTGTACGCCGCGGGCCGCGGCGGCGAGCGGTTCGCCGTGCGCAACGGCGGCGGCCGCGCCGTCGTCGAGGGGATCGGCGACCACGGCTGCGAGTACATGACCGGCGGCGTCATCGTCATCCTCGGCGCCACCGGCCGCAACTTCGGCGCCGGCATGAGCGGCGGCGAGGCCTACGTCTTCGATGAGGCGGAGACATTCCCCCAGCACTTGAATCCCGCCCTCGTCCAGCTCGAGCGGCTGTCGGCCGCCGAGGATGTCGAGCTGGTCAAGGGGATGATCCAGCGGCACCTGGAGCTCACCGGCTCCCCCCGTGCCAAGGCCCTGCTCGACGGCTGGGCGCACACCGCCCCCCGCTTCTGGAAAGTCCGCCCCAAAGAGACCGTCGCCAGGATCGAAGCCGCCGTCGGCGCGCCGACAACCAGGTAACTCCTGACAACGTTTCCTGTCACCTCAAGGGGGCACCGCAAGGGTTCCCCCTTGAGCCCCCTCCTTACGTGGTCAACAGCTCATCTCTCGGAGCACCCCCGCCGCGAAATAACCCAGGTCCGGAGCCAACGATTGACTCAGCCGATTGAGTCAATCGTTGGTTTCTTGGAGGACCTCCCCCCGTTAGGCCTCGGTTCGACGGTCTTTCACGACCTGGCTGCCACCGCGGGATTTGGCCCAGGACTTCAATTCCGCGCCGATCTGCGCGATCTCCGCGACGTGCGTGAGCGCCCGGCGCTCGTTGGTGACGACGGCGACGGAGCAGGAGAGCAGCCCCACCCGCATCGGCCGGCCGCCGCGGTCCTTCCCCTCGAGGTAGCCCCGCCGCCGGGTCGGCGCGTCGTAGAAGGCGGCGAGCGACGCCTTCGTCTCGCGGACGATTGCCGCCGCGACCGCGTCCACGGCCGCCGGCGTCGTCACGAACACGAAGTCGTCCCCGCCGATGTGCCCCAGAAAATCGTCCGGCGTCCCGTGCCGCTGCAGCGTCGTCAGCAGGATGCGCGCCGTCTCCCGGATCACCTCGTCCCCCCGCTCGAAGCCGTACGCGTCGTTGAACGCCTTGAACTGATCGAGGTCCACGTAGCCGGCGGCCATCGGGCCGCCCTGCTGGAGCCGGCGCTCCAGCTCCTCCATGATCGACGAGTTGCCGGGGAGCTTGGTCAGCGGATTCGCGTCGAGCGCCTGCGTCGTGCGGCGCAGGACCATGCGGACCCGGGCGACGAGCTCGGCTGGCTCAAACGGTTTGACGATGTAGTCGTCGGCGCCGGCGCCGAGCCCCTTGACCTTGTCGGCCGTCTCCCCCTTGGCCGTGACGAGGAGCACCGGCAGATGCCGCAGGAGAATATCCTTCTTGAGCGTCCGGCACACCTCCTCCCCGGTCATCTCCGGCATTTTCGAGTCCAGGATGACGACGTGCGGGCTGCGGCGGCGGATCAACGCCAGCGCGTCGGCGCCGTTGGCCGCCTCCTCGACCTCGAACCCCTCGTGCTCGAGGGTGATCCGCAGGACGTCGCGGATGTCCGCCTCATCATCGGCGATGACGATCCGCTCACGCGCCATGGAGCACCTGGCGGACGGCGGCCAGCAGCGGGGCCGCCTCGCACGGTTTCCGGATGGTGGTGAACGGATTGGGCTGCGGCGGGGCGCCGTGCGTGATCCGCAACACCTTCGTGGCGGTCAGGATGATGATGGCGATCTGGCGATAGACTGGATGCCGCTTGACCCAGCGAATCACCCCGTACCCGTCGAGCCGCGGCATCTTGACATCAAGGATGATCGCGGCGGGGGGCGGCGATTGCCGCTCGATCGTCGCCAGCGCCTCCTGCCCATCGGCGCAGCCGACGCTGCGGTACCCGGCGTCGCCGAGGTAGTCGCAGACGATCTCCACGATGTCCGGCTCGTCATCTACAACGAGTACGACTGGGACAGAGGCCGGAGGGGTGCCCCCCCCCCCCACGAACCGGGGGGGCCCCCCCCCCCGCAGCGCGGGG
>JACQRF010000047.1 GCA_016206635.1 Candidatus Omnitrophota bacterium | reverse complement strand
TGAACACCGCAACCCGCTGGCCATTGACCACCAGCGTCCGGGCAGGGGCCGTCGGGGTCGCTCCCCGCCGATCGGCGGGGAGCGACCCCGACGGCCCCTGCCCGGACGCTGGTGGTCAATGGCCAGCGGGTTGCGGTGTTCACGATCGAGGGCCGCGCGTATGCCATCGGCGACCGCTGCCCGCACCGGGGCGGGCCGCTGTCCCGCGGGACGGTGGAGCAGGCGCCGGGCTCCGGCCCGGCGGTCCGCTGCCCGATCCACGGCTGGCTGTTCGACCTGGAGACCGGCCGTTGCCTCAATCAGCCCGCCGCCTCCGTCCCGGTGTGCGATGTCCCTCGTGAGACAGTATGACGGCGATTATCTTGGCGGCGGGGGTCGGTCGGCGGATGGGCGCTGGCGCTCCCCCCAAGTGCCTGATGCGCGTCGGCGGCCGCAGTTTGCTCCAACGGACGTTGGAAACCTTGCGGTCCGTGGGGGTCACCCGCGCCGTGCTCGTGGTGGGGCACGCTGCGGAGGCCGTGGCGACCGAGGCGCGGGCGCACGCGCGCGGCATGGGCGTGGCCATCGTGGAGAACCCCCGATACCGCGAGGGGGCGATCCTCTCGTTGTGGGCGGCCCGCGGGCAGTTCACGACGGACCTCCTCATCATGGACGCCGATGTCCTCTGTCCCCCCGCGCTGCTCGAACGGCTCGTGCACTCGCCGCACCCCAACGCGATGCTGGTTGACCGGCAGTCCGACGATACGGGCGAGGAGCAGATCGTGCTGGGGCGTGGCGCCCAGGCGTGGCACATTACGAAGCGGCCGTCCGACGAGCTGCGGCGGACCCTCACGCCGTTGGGGGAATCCATCGGGTTCCTCAAGTTGTCGCGCGCCGCGGCCGAGCCGTTCCGCCGGCTGCTCGAGTCGAAAATCCAATCGGGCCACGTGGGTTGGGAGCACGAGCAGGTCTACCCGGAGCTGTTTCGAGCCGTCCCGGTCTACTGTGAATGGGCGGACGGCTCGCCGTGGATTGAGATCGACACGCCGGACGATCTCCGGCGAGCCGAGCAGGAGATCCTCCCGCAGTGGGCCCCGGCGCCGTGCCTGAACCGCGTGGTGGCCCAGGCCGGTCTTCGAGGGCTCGGGATCGCCCGCTGGCCGATGACCCCGAATCAGTGGACCGGCATCAGCCTGCTGGTGGGGTTGGCCGCCGCCGCGTCGCTGGCCGATGGGCGTTACCCGGCCGTCGTCCTCAGCGCCGTCCTCTTCCAGGCATTCTACATCATTGATATTTGGGACGGTGAAATCGCCCGGGCGCGGGGGCTGAGCTCGCGGTGGGGTTCCTGGTGGGACCTGATCGTGGACGGGATCGTGCACACGGCGTATGGCTGGGCCTTGGCGGTCGGCCTGCACCGTCTCGGTGGCCCGCCGTGGTTATTGGGGGTCGGCGCCGTGGCCGCCGTCGGGCTGGCCCTCGATTTCCTGGTCACGGCGGTGACGAAGCTGCAGGGGTTCGGCTTGGCGGTCTATGGCGATGCGTCACGCCGAGGGTGGGCGACGGGGCGGCTCCCCCGATGGGTGGCGGTGAATCTCACGAACGAAAACTTCTCCTGGCTGATCGTCGCCTGCCTGCTGCTCGATCTTCGCCGCCCGCTGCTCGTGGCGTTGGCGGCCGGCTCGCACCTGTTTTGGATCCGCTATCTGTGGCGTTCTTATAATTTCGCCCAGGCCCGCCGGTAGTCGTCAAACGTGTTGACCTCCAACCACCCTTTGTAGATCTCCACCGCCTGGACCGGGTGGCCGCGCTCGATCGCCGCTTGCAGCAGATCGGTGAATGACGCGCGCGCGAAGGTCTCGGCTTCGTGGAACGGCTGATGGTCCGGTTGCGCGGCGCCGGCCTGATACCGTTCGGTCAGCCACCGCGCCCCGTCGGCGGAGCAGGCGCACAGGCCGATGAACTCCCCGCTGGCCGCCCGCTTGTCGAGCCGCTGCCCGATCTGCAGGACCGTGGCCGGGCGCTCGGACGGCAGGAACCGGTGGCTGCCCGTCGGCGCCTCCCGCGTGATCACCAGCTCGGCCCGCTCCGGCGACCGGCCCTCCGTGCGGTACACGTCGTACCAGGCGCGGTCCACGACGAGGGTGAGATCGCCCGGGCGGTCGAGCAGCCGGTCCAGGATCATCCGGTCGAACACGATGTCGCCATACAGCACGAGCGTCGGCCCGGTCAGCCGCTCCGCGGCGGCAAACAGCGAGGCGGCGATCCCGCGCGTCTGGAAGTGGGGGTTGTCATAGTAGGTGATGCCGGGCAGGGTCACGGCTTCCGCGCGATACCCCCGGACGACCGCGATGTCGGTGATGCCCGCCGCGCGCAGCAGCTGCGCCTGGCGTTCCAGGATCGTCCGCCCTTTGATGTCCAGCATGGTTTTGGGGCGGTCCTCGGTCAGCGGCAGGAGCTGTTGGTCCACGCCGGCGGCCAGGATGATGGCGCGCGCCTTCGTGACCGGCTGCGGGATGAATTGCTGCTCCCGCGCGTGCAGTTGGTCGAGGCCGACCAGCCGGTAGACCTCTGCCAGCGGGGCGATGGTGTCGGTGACGGCGTCCGCCGTCCCGCGGGCCTGCAGCGTGCGCAGCGTCTCCGCCATGGCGCGGATGGCCGCGCGGAGCGCGTGGTTGGCGAAGATAATGAGTTGAAAGCCGGCCTGATGGAGCTCGGCGACCGTTGCCTGCGGGAACATGGTCGGCACGACCACGAGCGGGATGGGCCGCCGCCACCGGGCGGCGAACGCCAGCGCCTCATCCGCGGCGCCCGCCTTGGAGTGGACCAGAATTGCGTCGGCGCCCGCCTCCGCGTAGGCGTGCGCCCGGCGTTCCGCCTCCTCGATCCCCAGCCCGGCGATCAACGCCTCGGTCCGCGCGATGACGGCGAAGTCGGGCGTGCGCTGCGCGTGCTTGGCCGCCTTGACCCGCCCGACCATTTCCTCGAGCGTGGCGATGTCCGGCCGGGCGCCGGGGTAGAGACTGCACCGCTTGGGAAACAGGTTGTCTTCGATGGCGATCGCGGCGATCCCCGCCCGCTCGAACTCCACCGTCGTCCGCATGACGTTGATTGCGTCGCCGTAGCCGGTATCGCAATCGGCGATCACCGGGATGCCGACCGCCGCCTCCACGTTCTTCGCGACGTCGAGCGCCTCGGTCATCGTCAACACGTTGGCGTCCGGCTGGCATTTCTGGGCGGTGGACAGCCCGAAGCTGGACACCCAGACGGCGTCGAAGCCGGCCTCCTCGATCAGCTTGGCGCTGAGGGCATCGTGGGCGCCCGCCGCCACGACCGGGCGGGTCCGATCGTGCAGGCGCGCCCGGAGCCGGTGTGCTTTGGTGCTGGCGGGGGCAATCGTCGCGGTGGCCATCGTCGTCTGAGACCCCCCAGTGTAGCAAGCGGCCATTGATTTTGCAACCGCCAGCGGGTACGATACCTTCATGGAGTCCGCGATTATCCGACGAGGATTCGGCCTCAAAGACCTGGTCAAGGACAATCTGGCCGCCGACTACCGGAGCCAGCTGGTGGAGGCGATCCGGCAAGGGAGCCACACGATCCGGGCCGGCGAGCTGACGATCCGCCTGGCTAAGGAGTTCGGCTTCTGCTACGGCGTCGAGCGCGCGGTGGACTACGCCTACGAGAGCCGGACGCGGTTCCCGGACCGCCGCATCTTCCTGACCAACGAGCTGATCCACAACCCCCGCGTCAACAATCGCCTCCGGGAGATGGGGATCCGTTTCTTGGACGGCGCCGGGGAAGGGGATAAGCAGGTCGAGGCGCTGACGCCGGATGACATCGTGATCATCGCGGCGTTCGGCACCCCGGTCGCGGAGATGGACCAACTGCAGCGGAAAGGGTGCGTGCTGGTGGATGCCACCTGCGGCTCCGTGATCCAGGTGTGGAAGCGGGTCGAGCAGTACGCGCGGGAGGGGTTCACCGCCGTCGTGCACGGCAATTACCGCCATGAGGAGACGCGGGCGACGGTGTCGCGGGCGACGCAGTATCCCGGCGGCCACTACATCGTCGTCTGGGACAAGGCGGAGGCCGCGCAGGTCTGCCGGGCCATCACCGACGGCGTGGAGGCGTCGGCGTTCCTCCAGCAGTTCGCCGGCAAGACCTCGCCGGGGTTTGACCCGACGCGCGATCTGATGCGGGTGGGGGTGGCGAATCAGACGACGATGTTGTCCAGCGAGTCGCTGGAGATCGCCGACATGCTCAAGGCGGCGATCGCGCAGCGGTACGGCGCGGCGGCCCTGGGCGAGCATTTCCGGAGTTTCGACACGATCTGCAGCGCGACCCAAGACCGGCAGGACGCGGTGCTCGAGCTCGTCAAGAGCGGGCTCGATCTCGTGATCATCTTGGGCGGGTTCAACTCCAGCAATACCAACCATCTCTGCGAGATCGCGTCGCAGGTCACCGCGGCCTACCACATTGATGATGCCGATTGCATCCTCTCGGCCGAGGCGATCCGTCACAAGCCGGCGGGGCGGGACGCGCCGGTCGTCACGCGCGGCTGGCTGCCGGCCACGCCGCTTGCGATCGGCGTGACGGCCGGGGCCTCCACGCCCAACCGCGTGATCGGCGACGCCATCGAGCGCCTGCTCGCCTGCCGCGGCCTCCCCCTCGACGCCATCCGTCTC
>JACQRF010000050.1 GCA_016206635.1 Candidatus Omnitrophota bacterium | reverse complement strand
TCAACGTGAATCCGCTCACCCGGCGCGCGGACCTCATGGCGACTCCGCCGGGGCCACCCAGGCCACCTCGCGCAGCGCGGTCTGGCGTTCGGCCCGATGGACGGCCCACGTTACCGTCGCGGTCCGAAGCTGCCAGGACTCCGCCGGCGACCACGGGGCGACCGCCGTCGTCCACCGGAACCGGCCCTCCTCCCCCGCCCCCGGCGCCGCGCCGCCGGCCTGGGCCGCGAGCGCCAGCTCCGCCAATTGCGACTGGGCCAGCGTCGTCGCCTGCGTCATCGTCACCGCCAGCATCGCCCCATTGAGCACCCGCCCCACTGCCGTCAAGATCCCCGCGAGGCCGCCAACGAGGATCGCGACCGCCACCGCCAGCTCGATCAGCGTGAAGGCGGTCGTCGCGCTATGGCGAGGGCGTGGCCGCATCCCAGTTGGTCACGTCGTCCCCGCCCCCCTCGACACCGTCGGGCCCCCACGACGCGAGGTCGTAATCGTCACCCCCCTTTTGCGCGGGGTAATGATAGTAGTACGCCTGGCCCCACGGATCGACGGGCGGCTTTTTCAGGTAGGGGCCGCGCCAGGTCTTCGCCTCCGCCGGCTTCTGGCGCAGCGCCGCCAACGTCGGCGGGTACTTGCCCGTGTCCACCTCGTAGAGGTCAATCGCCAGCGGGATCGCCCCGTTCACGTCGGTCTGCGCCCGGGCGGCCCGCGCCTGTTCGGTGCGGCCGGCCAGCCGCGGCACCACCATCGCCGCCAGCACGCCGAGGATCACGACGACGATCAACAGCTCCACCAACGTGAACCCGCGTGTCCGCATCAGCCCCCCGTAAAATTGATCTCGAAGATCGGCAGCAGCATGGCGAACACGATCGCCGCCACGATCAGCCCCATGGCCAGGATCAGGATCGGCTCCAGCAGGGACGAGGCGATCTTGACCCCGCGGTCCACCTCCCGCTCGAACGTCGCCGCCACGCCGAGGAGACTCTGATCGAGCGCCCCTTCCGCCTCGCCGATGGCGGTCATGGTGATCAACAGCGGCGCCGCCACGCCGCTGCGCCGCAGCCCCTCCGACAATGAAACCCCCTCGACGACATCGGTCTCGAGCCGGCTGAACCGGCGACGCAGGGACGGCGCCCCGACGGTTTGGTTTGCCAGGATAATGGCCCTCGGCAACGCCACGCCTTGCGCCACCATCAGCCCCAGCGTGCTGCTCCACCGGGCCAGCTCCGCCTGCTGGAGCACCGGCCCGAGCACCGGCAACGCCCCGAGGGCGCGCGCGGCCGCCTCGGTCACCCGCGCGCGCTGGGCCGGCACGCGCAGGGCGGCCCGCACCGCCAGCCCCGCCACGACGGCGCCGAGCGCCCCCCAGCCGATCAGGCCGCGCAACGCCAGCATGATCTGGGTCGGCCACGGCAGCGTCTGGCCCATCTCGGTGAACATGGCGGTGAGTTTCGGCAGGACGAAGAGGATCATCCCGGTGATCGTGAGCCCGCCGGCGCAGAGGATGAGGGCGGGATAGGCCAAGGCGGCCTGGATCTTGCCGGACAACTCGGCGTGCCGCTCCGCCGACGATGCGATCCGCTCGAACGCCTGCTCGAGCCCGCCGCCCGCCTCGCCCGCCTGCACCAACGCGGTCACCACCGGCGGGAACCGCCCGGCGGCAATCATCGCGGCGCTCAACGTTTGCCCCTGCGCCACCTGGTCCCGCAGTTGGGTCGCCACGCGCCCCAGCGGCCGCGACCCTTCCTGGTCCACGAGGAGCTGCAAGGCCCGCGTCAGCGTCAGCCCGCCGTGGAGTCCCTGGGCGAGTGTTCTGGCCCATAACGCGAGCAGCGCGGGCGAGAGCGGCTTGGGAGAACGTTCCTCGTGGCCGGTGCCAGGGGGGCCAGGCCCCCCTGGCACCGCCGCCCGAGTTCTTCCGCGAGCCGACGGTCCTCCTCGGTGAATCCCCGGTTGGCCGCCGTCACCACGACGAGGACGTCCGCTTCCGCCCAGGTGTTGCGTGCCGTCCGCAGCAGCCGCTTGTCCAGCAGCGTCTCGGTTTTCCCGAACCCGGGCGTATCGAGAAAGAGGATTTGCGCCCCCGGCCGCGTCAGCACCCCGAGGAGCCGGTCGCGCGTCGTGCCCGGCCTGGAGGACGTGATCGCGACTTTCTCGCCGATCAGCGCGTTGAGGATCGTGGACTTGCCGACATTCGGCCGGCCGACGATCACCGCCGTCCCGCAGCGGAAGGTTGGGCTTGTCACGGATTACGCATGGGCCAGCCGATGGATGAACTCGGAGAGCAACGCCTGGTACCGCACCCCGAGCTGCCGAGCTTTCCGTTTGATGGACTCGACGTCCTCCCGATTGACGCGGATGTTCAACACCGCATTCTTCCGCCGATGGGCGATCGCTTTGGCAATCGCTTCAAACTCGGCCTTCGGGACATCCACGTACTCGCCGCGCAGGAGGGCGGTTTCGATCTCCCGTTCCTGCCGCGTCAGTCGAATGGTGCGCATCATACGCCTCCTTTCCGGTACCGTTTCGTATACTTCCGACTCGGATACAACGTTTTCAGGAAGAGCACATCCCCGCGCTCGACGAACGGCACGACCCAGAGATGGCCCCGACGTTCACACACCATGAGCCGTTGATCCGGCCGCCTCGGATGCCGGCGGATCGCGACCACGCGGGCCTGAAGGATCTCATCGAACGAGACGCCACGGGTCCGTTTCAGCCGCTCATTCTTGAGGAGATCCCACCGGAATTCTTTCACAGTCGCATATTATACCGTATACAGTTGTATATGCAATACTGAGTTTTGATTACGCGGCGAGGGCGAGGAAATCGCGGGTCGCGGTGAGGGCCTGGCGGACAGGGGCCAGCAAGCGGTCTTCTTCAAGGCCGACGATCACCGCCGTCCCGCATCGGAACGCTGCGGACGCCGTCACGACTTCACGAGCCGCTTGAGGAGTGATTGTTCGTCCTGTCCGGACACGGTTCTGTTACTCCGCGACCACGAGGTCGCCCGCGCGGATCGCCGAGGCGAGATGCTCGTAGATCGTGTCGCGCGGGCCGACGGCCACCACGATCACGGTCCTCCTGGTGGTCTGGAGTTGGTACACGACCCGGAATCGCTTGGCGCGCACGGCCAGCAACCC
>JACQRF010000058.1 GCA_016206635.1 Candidatus Omnitrophota bacterium | reverse complement strand
GCCCTCTATGCCCCAGAATCATCAGGGGCGCAAGGGTACGCCTCGTTAGCTAAAGAGCTTATTGGAGTAGAAATCCCACAAGAGCAGATTTCTGAACCATTGAGTGGAGGGTAATGCCCATGGAAAAGCCAGTAGGGTTGGGTAGAGGGTTGAGAGCGCTCATTCCAGAGACAGTCACATCGTCTGCCACAGATGAACAGACATCAGCTGTTTCGATGTTGAAAGTTTCAAGCATCATCCAAGGAAAATTCCAACCAAGACTATCATATGATCATCAAAAACTCCAAGAATTGACAGAGTCTATACGAGAGAGTGGTGTGATATACCCAATTCTTGTGAGAGAAAATATACAAAGTGGCGCATTAATCCCACAACAGTATGAATTGATCGCAGGAGAGCGGCGGCTCAAAGCCGTGAAGTCATTGGGCCTTCAGGAAATCCCCGCGATCATCAAGCGGGCGGATGACGTAGAGGCCGCCAAAATGGCCTTGATTGAGAATCTCCAGCGGCAGGAGTTGACGGCGATCGAGGAGGCGCTGGCGTATCAACGGTTGCAGCGGGAATTCGAGATGACGCATGAGCAGGTCGCGCAGGCCGTCGGCAAGGAGCGCGTGACCGTGACCAATACGCTGCGGCTCCTGCAGTTGCCGAAATCAATCCAGGAGGCGGTCGGCGACGGCGCGCTGGCCATGGCGCATGCGCGGGCGTTGCTGGGGCTTCCGACGGAGAGTTTGCAGCACAAGCTGGCGGCGATGATCCGCGAGCGGGGCCTGTCGGTCCGGCGCGTGGAGCAACTGGTGCGGCAGTGGGCCTCGAAGGGGCCGAAGCGGTCCGCGCATCGGGATCCGAATCTGGCGGCAGCCGAGGAATCGCTGCGGCAACGGCTGGGGACCAAGGTGGCGATCCATATGGGCCGCAAGCGGGGGTGGATCCGGATCGAGTGTTTTTCAACGGAGGACCTCACTCGGATCGTGGAGATCGTGCGCGGGCGCGGGTAAGCGCCTCCGTCGGGCTTGACAGTGCTCGGAAGGCTCTCTACACTGAGGGGTTTACCATCGTCCGATGCTGCAGCAAACCTTAGTCGTCGTCAAGCCGGATGGCCTGGTGCGTTCGTTGACCGGGAATATTCTCACGCGGCTCTCCGAGACCAAGCTGGAGATCATCGCGGCCAAGATGGCCCGGCCGTCCCGAGCGCTGGCCGTGAAACATTACCAGCATCTGAAGGAGAAGCCATTTTTCGAGGAGCTCATCCAATATCTCATGGGAGAACTCCACGACCGGCGCAAGGTGATGGCGATGGTGTATTGGGGCGAGGACGCGATCGCCAGGGTGCGCCAGTTGGCCGGGGCCACCAACCCGGAGCAAGCGGAGCCGACCTCGATCCGCGGCTCGTACGGGCGGGTCCGCGGCGGGATCTTCGAGAACGTCATCCACGCCTCGGAGAGCGAGCCGGAGGCCGAGCGGGAAATCAAGCTGTGGTTTCAACCCGACGAGATCATCATGGATCTCTATCCGACGACGGCCGTGACGCGGGCCTCCGTCACGCAGCGGGTCTGGGCGTAGGCTGGCCAGGGGACTGCGCCGCGCGATGAACAGCATGACCGGGTTCGGGCGGGCCGAGGGCCGCGGGGCGCCCGGCGCGCTCTCGGTGGAGATCCGCAGCATCAATCACCGCTATCTCGACATCGCGTGCCGGTTGCCGGAGGGGTGGACGGCGCTCGACGATGCGATCCGGGCCGCCGTGCAGCGCGAGGTCGTCCGCGGCAAGGTGACCGTGACCGTGACGGCGCACGGCCGGCCGTCTGCGACGGTGGCGCTCAATACCGCCGCCGCGCGGGACTATTTGGCGGCGTTGCGCCGGCTCCAGCGGCTCTTGCGGCTTCCGGGGACGATCACGTTTGAGCAGGTGGCGGCCGGCCCCGGGGTGGTGACGCCCGTCCCGGAGGCGGCGCTCGCGGCGTGGAAACCACTCGCGTTGCGGACGACGGGGCAGGCGGTCCAGCGGCTGGTGTCCACGCGGCGCCGGGAAGGGCGGGCGCTCGCGGCCGCCCTGCAGCGGATCCTGGGCCAGTTGACGAAGGGGGTGACGGCGCTGGCGGCCCGCTCGCCGGGCGTGGTGACCGAGTACCGGGCACGGCTGGAGCAGCGGGTCCGCGCGCTCACCACGCAACCGGTGGAGCCGGGCCGCCTTGAGCAAGAGGTCGCCTGGTTTGCCAAAGAGTGCGATATCGCCGAGGAAGTGACGCGGATTCGGGCGCACGCGGCGCATCTGCAGGCGCTGCTGCGCGCGACCGAGCCGGTCGGCCGCACGCTCGATTTCGTCGCGCAGGAATTGCAGCGCGAAGTGAACACGGTCGGCTCGAAGGCCAATGACATCGAGGTGTCCCAGCTGGCGATTTGCATGAAAGGCTGGGTGGAGCAGCTCCGCGAGCAGGCGCAAAATCTTGAGTAGCGCGCCGGGCCGGCGGACAGGGCTCCTCTTCGTGCTGTCGGCGCCGTCCGGGAGCGGCAAGACGACGCTGATGGCCCGGCTGCAGCGATGGGATCGGCGCCTCGTGCGGTCGGTGTCCATGACCACCCGCGGCCCTCGGTCCGGCGAGCGGCACGGCCGCGAATATTGGTTTGTGACCCCCAGCCGGTTTGCGGCGGAGCGCCGGCGCGGCGCCCTCCTCGAGCATGCGCAGGTGCTGCAGCATTGGTACGGCACCCCACGGGGGGGTATCGAGGCGGCGCGCCGCCGGGGGCGGGACGTGCTCCTTGGCATTGACGTCCAGGGGGCGCGGCAGATCAAACGGTCCGGCTATCCGGCCGTGAGCGTGTTCATCCAACCGCCGGGGGTGCTGGCGCTGCGCCGGCGGCTGCAGGGCCGCGGCACGGAAACCCCGGCGCAGATCCGCGCCCGATTGGCGCTGGCCCGCCGGGAACTCCGGTGCGTGCCGGAGTACGACTACGTGGTGGTCAATGACCGCCTCGACGACGCGGTCGCGCAGCTGGAGGCGATCATCATGGCGGAGCGGTGCCGGGTGCGCCCGGCGTGGTTGTAGCGTAACCCGAGAGAGGCACACGACGACGATGGCAGGCAGTGCGGTCTACATTCCGATTGAACCGTTGCTGGAAAAAGTCGGCAGCATCTACAAGCTGGTCATCATCGCGGCCCGGCGGGCGTTGGAACTGAATGACGGCGCCCCGCGGCTCGTCGACGCAGACGCGAAGGCGAAGCCGTCGACCGTCGCGCTGGCGGAGATCGCCGCCGGCAAGGTCTCCGTGAAACTCCGAGAGAAGCGCAAGAAGGACGAACTGTAGTTCGTGGCCGCGCCGCGCTCTAAGACGGTCGTCATCGGCGTCACCGGCTCGATCGCCTGCTACAAGGCCTGCGAGGTCGTGAGCGCGTTGCGCAAGCTCCCGGGGGCCGAGGTCCGCGTGGTGATGACGAGGGACGCCACGCGGTTCGTCAGCCCGATGACCTTTCAAACGTTGTCGGGGCATCCGGTGTATCACGACCTGTTTGACGCGCCGGAGGAATGGGATCTCCTGCACACCTCGCTGGCCGCCGCCGCGGCCGTCGTGGCGATCTGCCCGGCCACCATGAATATCCTGGGGAAATTGGCGCACGGCCTCTGCGACGATCTGGTCACCGGCGTCGTGTTCGCGACCAAGGCGCCGGTGCTGCTGGTGCCGGCGATGCACCGGGAGATGTATGCGCACCCCACGACCCGGCGCAACCTGGCGGCGCTGAAACAGTGCGGGTATGAGTGTGTCGGGCCCGTGCACGGGGCGCTCGCCTGCGGCGTCGTCGGGATGGGGCACATGGCCGAGCCGGAGACCGTCGTGCAGGCGATCCGCCGGACGCTGGCCCGATGAGGCGCCATCCCCTCCGGCTGTTAATCACGGCCGGGCCGACCCGCGAGCCGATCGATCCGGTCCGGTTCCTGTCCAATTATTCGACCGGCGTGCTGGGGCATACGCTAGTGGCGGAAGCCCAGCGGCGCGGCCATGCCGTCCTCTTCATCACCGGGCCGACCGGCTCCCCGCCGCCGCGCGGCGTCAAGACCGTCGCCGTCGAGACCGCCTTGCAGATGCAGGCCGCGTTGGAGCGGGCGTTTCCGGCGGTGGACGCGGTGATCATGGCGGCGGCGGTCGCCGATTTCCGGCCGGCGCGCGCCGCGGCTCAGAAGATCAAGCGCTCCGGCGTGGCCGGGGGGCTGAAGCTGTGGCGGCTGGAGCTCGTCGAGAACCCTGACCTGGTGGCCGGCCTGGCGACGCGGCGAACCCGCCAGGTCATCATGGGATTCGCGCTGGAGACGTCGCGGGCGCTGGCCAACGCGCGCGCGAAGCTGCGGACCAAGCAGCTCGACGCCATCGTGCTGACGCAGATGCGCGGCCCGCGGGCGCCGTTCGGCGACACGACGGTGGATGGGGCGATCGTCAAATCGTCCGGGGCGGTGCAGCCGTTCCGCCGGCTGGCCAAGCCGGCGCTGGCGCGGCGGATCCTCGACACCGTCGAGCGCCTCGTCGCCCAGCGCGGCAAGACATCATCGGCGGCGTAGCCAAGTGGTAAGGCGAGGGTCTGCAAAACCCTTATACATCGGTTCGATTCCGATC
>JACQRF010000066.1 GCA_016206635.1 Candidatus Omnitrophota bacterium | reverse complement strand
GGTCAATTGACCAGGGAGGCCACCCCGGAGCCGGACCCTGATGCCTTTCTCAATGATGCACTCATTGTTTGATCTCCTCCTGCACGTAGATACCCATCTCCAGGCGCTGCTCCAGCAGTACGGCGCCTGGACGTATGCGCTGCTGTTTCTGATTGTCTTTTGCGAGACCGGCCTCGTCGTGACGCCGTTCCTGCCGGGCGATTCGCTGTTGTTTGCCGCGGGCGTCTTCTCGGCGAGCGGGGCGCTCGAGGTCTGGCCGGTGGCCGGCGTGTTGGTCGCCGCCGCGGTGCTGGGCGATACCGTGAACTACAGCGTCGGATCGTTTCTGGGGCCCAAGGTGGTCGCCGCCGCGCACGGCCGCCTGATCCGCCGGGAGCATCTCGAGCGGACCCACCGGTTCTTTGAGCGGCACGGCGGTAAGACCATCGTCCTGGCCCGGTTCGTGCCGATCGTGCGGACGCTGGCCCCGTTCGTCGCCGGGCTCGGGCGCATGACCTACGGCCGGTTCCTGCTGTACAACGTGGCCGGCGGGGTGGTCTGGGTCGCGCTGTTCGTCGGGGCCGGGTATCTCTTCCACCAGGCGCCGCTGGTGCGGGATCATTTCTCGCTCGTCGTGCTGGCGATCGTGGTCCTCTCGGTGCTGCCCGCCGTCCTCGAGTGGCTCCGCCACCGGAAAAAGGGGCTGTCCCCTGGTAGCCTGCCTGCCGGCAGGCAGGGTACGGTCCCTTTTTCTGATCGCTGAGGGGTTCTGCCCGTGATCGTCCTCGTCACCGGTTCGCGCGGGTTGGTCGGCGCCGCCCTCGTCCCCACGTTGGAGGCCGCCGGCCACACGGTCCGCCGCCTCTCGCTCCGCGGTACGCAGAAAAAGGGACTGTTTTCTGAAGTAGAGGGCGCTGACGCCGTCGTCCACTTGGCCGGGGAGAATATCGCGGCCCGCCGCTGGACCCCCGCCCAGAAAGCCGAGATCCGCGACAGCCGGGTCATTGGCACCCGCGTCCTCTGCGACGCGCTCGCCCGCCTGACCGCGCCGCCTAAGACCTTTATCAGCGCCTCCGCCGTCGGGATCTACGGCGATCGCGGCGATGAGATGTTGCGCGACGACAGCGCGCCCGGCGCCGGGTTTCTGGCAGAGACCGCCGTCGCGTGGGAGCAGGCGGCAGATCCGGTTCGCCGGCGAGGGCTCCGCGTCGTGCATCTGCGGTTCGGCGTGATCTTGAGTCGGCGGGGCGGGGCGCTGGCCAAGATGCTGCCGCCATTCCGGCTGGGGGTGGGTGGTCCGCTGGGCTCAGGCCGGCAGTGGTTCAGTTGGGTGGCGCTGGATGATGTCATCGGCGTCATTCAGTTCGCGCTGGCGACCGAGGCGCTGCGCGGCCCGGTGAACGTCGTGGCCCCCAACGCTGTCACCAACGCGGAGTTCACAAGCACCCTCGGCCGCGTCCTCCATCGGCCCGTGATCTTCCCGGCCCCGGCGTGGGCATTGCGCCTGCTCCTGGGTGAGATGGTCGACGAGCTCTTGCTGGCTAGTACCCGGGCTGAGCCGGCCGCCCTGACCGCCGCCGGCTACCGCTTCCGCTATCCCGCGCTCGAGCCCGCCCTCCGCGCTCTCCTCATAGCATCTCGTGGCTCCATTGCAATTGGCCGGAGCGTCCGGTATACTTAAGGGTGAGGATATGAGCCCATGAAGCCGACGATGGTGAAGGCCAGCATTCCGGTGATCTACATGAAGGAAGGCGCCGCATTCCTTTGCTATGCGCCGGCCTTCGATTTGGTGGCCCACGGGGATTCCTTTGAAGATGCCCAGCGGTCGTTTGCCGAGACCCTGCGGTTGTTCGTCGAGGAAGTCACCAAGAAGGGCACCTGGAAAGAGGTCCTCAGAGAGTACGGGTGGGAAAAAATCAAACGCGCTTGGAGCCCACCCCGCATCATCGGTCAAGAAAACCGGATGGTTGAGCTGCCGGCGTCCGCGTAACCGGTGGCTGCCCTCCGTCCCGTCCACTACAGTTTTCTCGAACGCCTGTAGCGTTTTAATTAGAATAAATATCTAGTAAAAATCTTCCATGGCTCTTGATTCCTAACCCCTCGTGCGGTACACTTCTCGTATGAACCCCATGACGCCCACAGCGCGTCGCTCGCTGTCTCGTTGGCTCGCTCGTCTGCTCCTCCTGCCGCTGGCCAGCACCGCCGCTCCTACGCCTGCCTTCGCCCTTCGCGCCGCCGGCCTCGAGGAGAATTCAGCCCACGACGAGCTGACCGAGCAGCTCAAGCAGCTCTCTTCAGCCGCCTCCGTGGGGAATGGGGCGCCGACGGCGGTTTCTCCGCAACTGCATGAACGGGGGCGCTGGTTTGTGACCCGCTTGTTCGCGCCGTACATTGCCTCGGTTCGTCGAGGCGCCGGCATCACCCCTCCCGAGCGCGACTTGAAGGCCCTGTACCTAAAGGGTGTGGCCGCGCCCCATATCGCCGCCGCCCGCCGCGCCGCCACCGGCTTGGAGGAATCGTGGGAGCAGGACGTCGCGGCGCTCTTAGATTACTACGAGGCGACGAAGGCGATGCACAACTTACCAGAGGCCCCTTCGTCGGCCACGATCCGGCAAGCCCTCGAGCGTCAAGACGTGGCCCCCGCTGACAAGGAAGCGTCGGTAGAGTCGGCGGTCGACGCGGTCCTCAATCAACAGCTTCCGTATGTTCAGCAGCAGCCGCCCACCTCCCGTTGGGACGCCCGAGCAGCGCTCACTCGACCGCTGCACACCATCATCTTGATTTTTCAGCACCCCACCCCAGATCATCAGGGTGAGGCAACCAGCCTGGCTCTCCATCTGATCGAGGCGTATGAAGATTTCCGGACGTCGGCCCAGCCAGCTCTCTTTGGAACGGCTGTCCCGGATCTAAGTCCCGTGAGGGCCACGCTTCGAGCGCGTCGTCTGGATGAGGTGCGGACGCAGGTGGAGACCGCGGCGCGCGCCGTATCAAGCGCGAACCTGTCTTTGGACATGTCCCTCTCTAGTGCTGAGGCGCAGGTTCGCGAGGCCGCCTTCCGGCAGTTTCAAACCGTGCTGAGGGCCGTGTTGAACAAAGCCCTCGCCGTTCTCCCCGCCACCGGCTTGGAGGAGGCGACGGAGTTGGCGCTCGAGAGGACGCAGGAACTCCTTGGTGTGGCACCGCCGGTGGGCGCGACCCATGGGGTGTGGGTGCCGGCTTCCCCAGAGTCAGGTGCAAGGGGAGTGTCGTTCGGATTATTTTATCTGACCAACAAAATCTTTCTTAGGGACGTTCCCGATGAGGTAATGAGTGCTACCAACAATCGGTTTGTCTTCTTGCCGAATCCCAACCGCACCACCCCGGTCGCCAGCGATGTAGCCCTCGCCTTGTATGATACCGAAATGCCGATGTTTACCCCGTCGTTTCCCGTGACGATCCGATTTGCCCAACGGGTGGACGTGCAGACGCTCCGTGTCTCAGCGGTCCGTGCGCTAGTGGCGAACGCCACCGCGTCATCTCCTCTCGTAGTTTTCTGGAGTCCAGCCTCAGCCACGCCGGTGAAGATTGACGGCCGCGAGGGCTACCTCTTCTACGCGTAATCTCCCGCTCAACTTGAAGTGCCGAAGGGGTCTGACCCCAAGGGGTCAGACCCCTTTTGTTATGTCGTGGGGGCGGGGTAATGCTTGTGTTCGAGGCGGGCGAGGAGGGAATAGGCGCAGGGGACGACGTAGAGGGTGAGCAGGGTGGAAAGGGCGAGGCCGCCGATGACGGCGATGGCCATCGGGATGCGGGTCTCGGCGCCGGGGCCGACCGCCAGCGCCGGCGGGACGGCGGCGGCGATCGTCGAGATCGAGGTCATCAGGATCGGCCGCAGGCGGGCCGGGCAGGCCTGCATGAGTGCCTCCTGCGCCGAGGCCCCGTGCTCCCGCGCCTGGTTCGCGAAGTCCACGAGCAAGATCGAGTTCTTTTTGACGATCCCCATCAGCAGGATGAGCCCGATAAAGCTGTAGACGTTCAGCGATTGATTGCCCAGCCAGAGGGCGACTAGCGCCCCGGAGATGGAGAACGGCAGCGCCAGCAGGACCGTCACCGGGTGGAGGTAGCTGTTGTACTGCGACCCGAGGACCATGTAGGCGACGACGATCCCCAGCCACAGGGCGAACGCCAAATTCTGGAATGATTCCTGGAATGTCTGCGCGCTGCCGCTCAAGACAATGCGATACCCCTCCGGCAGCACCTCGCGGGCGACTCGCTGGACCTCCTCGAGCGCGGCTTGCTGGGACTGGCCGGCGGCGACGTTGGCGAAGAGGCCGATCGCCCGCTCGCGCCCCCGCCGGGTGATGGTGGTCAGCGCCGGCTCCCGGCTGATCGTCACGACCTCCTTGAGCTGGACCAGTTCCCCCCGATTGTTCCAGACCCACAGCCGCTCGATGTCCTCGGCCTGAGTGCGCTGGCCGGGCATGAGGCGCACCC